>NZ_JAVAXX010000017.1:0-54803 GCF_042709275.1 Bacillus sp. LR_5
TCCTGGACGTTTGTTGTATGATGTAAATGGGGAAACCCATACAGCAAAAAGGGAGTTTTTTTCATGATTATCCAATTCATTCGTTATAGATAATGACAGGTATAGACAATCTGCCAGACCTGGCCAAACTTTTGGGATAGGCCCAGGTTTATTTGTCTATGCCTTTTTCATTTATCTAAAAATGAATGAATGAGGTGTTTTTATCATGAAACGAATAGTTGATTTCAGCCAATTCGCCCCTATGTTTCGATGCCCGCATTGCGGTTCTTCCATGGATGCGAATTCAGGAAGAAGCTTGATTTGTACAGAACGAGGCCACACGTTTGATAGATCTCGACATGGATACGTGAACTTCCTGACGAAGCCGGTCAAAACCGGTTACGATGCCGGACTTTTTGAAGCGAGGAGCAGGCTGATTGGAGAATGCCAGTTTTTTGAGCCGCTCCATCATGCAATTGCAAATCTCATTAGTTATCCCAAATCTGGTCAAGAAGCATTCACCATCTTGGACAGCGGGTGCGGTGAGGGATCTCATCTGAATAAGCTTTGCGGGTTTGATTATGCGGGGAGAACAGCGACGGGAGCCGGCATCGATCTTTCGAAGGATGGGATTGTAAAAGCTTCTAGGACATTCAAAGATCAGATGTGGGCGGTTGCCGATGTGGCGCGTGCTCCCTTTCATGACCGCCAATTCGATGTTGTCTTGTCGATTTTTTCACCATCCAATTATGCAGAGTTTCATAGGCTGCTGAAGGATGATGGCATGCTCATAAAAGTAGTGCCGCGAAAAGATTATTTAATAGAATTAAGGCAATTTTTATATACTGATTCACCAAGGCGTACGTATTCCAATATGGCAGCTGTTGAGCGTTTTACAGCGAATGTTGAACACAGCCATCATGTGAGGCTGCGTTATGTCAAAACGCTTGACCGCCAAGCGATACATTGGCTGCTCCAGATGACGCCGCTCGCTTGGTCTGCGCCGGAAGACAGAGTCAGGCTGCTGAAAGAGATGAAATCAGCCGATATTACGGTTGATGTTGATATCTTAATAGGAATGAAATGAATGGCAGAGGAAAGCTCCGAAAAAAGGAGCTTTCCTTTTTTAATCGGAATAGTTGGCCCCCGCTTCCCGTACATATGGAAAGGGGACGGGAACGGTCGATGCGGAGAGTCTTTGTAAACGCTTTCCTATCCGTGGAAATGGGGGATGTGTGTGGAACTGATCATCATTCTATTGGCGTTAGGCTTGCTGATGTTTACGGCGTATCGGGGATTTTCTGTCATTTTATTTGCGCCGATTTGCGCGTTATTTGCGGTGCTGCTGACAGATCCAAGCCATGTGCTTCCTTTTTTCTCATCGATTTTTATGGAGAAGATGGTGGGTTTTATTAAGCTGTATTTCCCGGTATTTTTACTCGGTGCGATTTTTGGAAAAGTCGTTGAAATGTCCGGGCTTGCGGCATCGATTGCGAAAACGATTGTCAGGCTTGTCGGGGCAAAAAGAGCGATACTTGCCATTGTGCTGATGGGCGCTATCTTGACGTACAGCGGCGTCAGCCTATTTGTTGTCGTGTTTGCCGTGTATCCGTTTGCGAAAAATCTGTTCCGAGAAGCTAACATACCGAAACGCCTCATCCCGGGAACGATTGCTTTAGGGGCTTTTACATTTACAATGGACGCACTTCCGGGGACGCCGCAAATTCAAAATGTCATCCCGACGACGTTTTTCAAAACAGACATTTATGCCGCTCCTTGGCTTGGCTTGTTCGGCGCAGTGATTGTGCTGGCAGCGGGCATGATGTATTTGGAATCGAGGCGAAAAAAAGCGCAGACATCCGGCGAAGGCTACGGCGGTTTTGATTCGGAGAATACTGCTGCTTTTGAATCGCCTGAGTTCACGGCCGAACCGGACAAAAGCCCGGTGCAGCATGCGCTTGCCTTTGTCCCGCTTATACTCGTAGGTGCAGTGAATAAATGTTTCACCATATACCTTCCAAAGTGGTATCCGAATGGATTTGATTTTTCATCGATCGGATTAAAGGAGTTCGGCAAGCTCGATATTTCTTCAGCGGCTGCTATTTGGTCGGTGGAGCTCGCTCTGGTGATTGGCATCATTACAACGATTTTATTTGATTGGAGAAGGGTGTTTGCCCAAATGAAGGAAGGGCTGAATGAAGGGATCGGCGGTGCCTTGCTGGCATCTATGAATACGGGTGCCGAGTATGGTTTCGGCGGCGTTATCGCCGCGCTGCCGGGGTTTCACAAGCTGAGCAGCGGAATCTCGCACACCTTTACCGATCCGCTTGTGAACGGGGCCGTCACGACAACTGCACTGGCGGGGATCACCGGGTCGGCTTCAGGTGGTATGGGCATAGCACTAAGCGCGATGTCCGATCAATACTTGCAGGCGATTCAGGCTTACAACATTCCGCCGGAAGTGATGCATCGAGTCATATCGATGGCATCAGGCGGCATGGATACGCTGCCGCATAATGGCGCTGTCATCACGCTTCTGGCCGTGACAGGACTGACTCACCGGCAATCGTATCGGGATATTTTTGCAATCACGCTCATTAAAACGGCTGCCGTATTTGCTGTGATCGCGATTTACAGCCTGACCGGTCTAGTGTAAGAGAAAACGAAAGGGGCATCAATATGGGAAAAGTACTGTCATCAAGTAAGGAAGCTGCGGAACTGATTCATGATGGAGATACACTGATCGCAGGAGGATTCGGGCTGTGCGGCATTCCTGAACAGCTCATTTTGTCGATAAGAGATCAGGGGGTAAAGGATTTAACCGTTGTCAGCAACAATTGCGGAGTTGATGACTGGGGGCTTGGTTTGCTTTTGGCTAACAGGCAAATCAAGAAAATGATCGCATCCTATGTCGGTGAAAATAAAATTTTTGAGCGGCAGTTTTTAAGCGGAGAGCTTGAGGTTGAACTTGTTCCCCAAGGAACGCTCGCTGAGAGAATTCGTGCAGGCGGCGCGGGCATACCGGGATTTTACACGGCGACAGGCGTTGGTACTTCAATAGCAGAGGGAAAAGAACATAAAACGTTCGGCGGCCGGACATATGTACTGGAGCGAGGCATCACCGGCGACGTGGCGATTGTCAAAGCGTGGAAAGCGGACACCATGGGGAATTTGGTTTTTCGGAAAACGGCGAGAAATTTCAATCCCGTTGCCGCCATGGCAGGGAAGATTACGATTGCCGAGGCAGAAGAAATCGTGGAAGCGGGAGAGCTCGATCCAGATCATATCCATACGCCGGGAATTTACGTACAGCATGTGGTGCTTGGCGCGAGCCATGAAAAACGGATTGAAAAGCGAACAGTCCGACAAGCGGCGGGAAAGGGTGAGGCGAAATGAAAGAAGCGAGAAAACGAATGGTCAAACGGGCTGTACAAGAAATCAAGGATGGCATGAACGTCAATCTTGGGATTGGAATGCCAACGCTTGTCGCAAATGAGATACCCGATGGCGTTCACGTCATGCTTCAGTCAGAAAACGGCTTGCTCGGGATCGGTCCGTATCCTGTGGAAGGAACGGAAGATGCGGATTTGATCAATGCAGGAAAGGAAACAATCACTGAAGTGACGGGGGCTTCCTATTTTGACAGCGCTGAGTCATTCGCAATGATAAGAGGCGGGCATATCGATTTGGCTATCCTCGGCGGCATGGAAGTTTCTGAGCAGGGCGATTTGGCCAATTGGATGATCCCAGGGAAAATGGTAAAAGGGATGGGCGGCGCCATGGATCTCGTCAACGGGGCGAAACGGATCGTTGTCATCATGGAACATGTCAATAAACATGGCGAGTCAAAGGTGAAAAAAACATGCTCGCTTCCGCTGACAGGCCAGAAAGTCGTACACAGGCTGATTACGGATTTGGCTGTTTTTGATTTTGATAACGGCCGCATGACACTGACGGAGCTTCAGGAAGGTGTCACAATTGAAGAGGTTTATGAAAAAACAGAAGCCGCTTTCGCTGTAAGCCAGTCTGTGATCAAACAAAATTCTTAATGGGAAGGTGTTTGACATGAAAAAACAAGTCGCCTTGGTGACTGGGGCAGCCGGCGGAATCGGATTCGAAATCGCGAGGGAATTCGCCCGTGAAGGCGCTAGCGTCATCGTTTCGGACCTTCATCAGGAAGCATGCGAAAAGACCGCTTCCAAGCTTGCAGAAGAAGGTTTTGACGCAGCAGCCATTCCGTGTGATGTGACAAAGGAAGCGCAAGTCGCTGATACGGTAAACGCCATCCAAAAACGATACGGCCGCTTGGATATTTTGGTGAACAATGCCGGTATTCAGCACGTCGCCCCGATTGAAGAGTTTCCGACAGAAACCTTTGAACAGCTGATCAAGGTTATGCTGACGGCGCCCTTCATCGCGATGAAGCATGTTTTTCCGATCATGAAAAAACAGCGATTTGGCAGAATTATTAATATCGCATCTGTTAATGGTTTAGTCGGCTTTGCGGGGAAATCCGCTTATAATAGCGCCAAGCACGGCGTCATTGGACTGACAAAGGTCGGGGCGCTGGAAGGCGCGCCCCACGGCATTACAGTCAACGCGCTCTGTCCGGGTTATGTCGATACACAGCTTGTCCGCAATCAGCTGAGCGATCTTTCGAAAACGAGAAATGTCCCTTACGACTCCGTGCTTGAACAGGTCATTTTTCCGCTTGTGCCGCAAAAACGATTGCTTTCCGTCAAGGAAATCGCGGATTATGCGGTGTTTTTGGCAAGCGAGAAAGCGAAGGGTGTCACCGGGCAGGCTGTCGTCCTTGATGGAGGCTATACCGCTCAATGACATAAAAAACACACTTGCTCCGCCAGGGAATCAAGTGTGTTTTTTCTTTGCTTATTTCCAAACATCGTTAGCGATCTCAACCACATGGCGCAGCTTCGCCCATTGCTGTTCTTCAGTCAGCTTGTTGCCTTCCTCAGTTGAAGCGAATCCGCATTGAGGGCTGAGGCAAAGCTGGTCTAAGCTCACATAGCGGGACGCTTCTTCGATACGGCGTTTTACATCGTCTGGATGTTCAAGCTCACCGAATTTAGATGTCACTAAGCCAAGGACAAGCTGAAGATCAGAGCGCTTCACATAACGGAGTGGTTCAAATCCGCCTGAGCGTGAATCATCATACTCTAGGAAAAGCCCGTCCAGGTTCAAGCCGTCAAAAATGGTTTCGGCTGCTGCGTCATAGCCGCCTTCCGCTGTCCAAGTGGACTGGAAGTTGCCGCGGCAAATGTGCATTGTTACGGTCAAGTCATCCGGACGGTCTGCAATCGCGTCGTTAATGGATTTCGCAAATAGCTGGCGAAGCTCGTCAGGCGTTGTTCCGAACGCTTCGATTTGTTTTAAGCCTTTTTCAGATAAGAAAACAGCCCATGCTGTATCATCAAGCTGGAGGTAGCGGCAGCCTCTGTCATAAAACGCTTGAATCGCTTTTTTATATGCTTTGGATACATCGTGCTGGAAAAGGTGATAGTCGTTTTTGTATGCATCCTTTTCCAGCTTTCCGCGGAAAAACAGCATATTCGGGCTTGGGATTGTCATCTTTGGCGTCGCGTCACCGGCAATGCTATGGAGAAAGGAGTAATCTTCAAGCATTGGGTGAGTTGAAAAGTCGATATCACCGGTCACTTTTATGCCGCGTGCTTTTGTCTGTACGTTATGGAATTGAATGCCCTGCTCAGGAGTAAACGGCTCAACGCCATCTAAGTTTTCAAGGAAATCAAAGTGCCACCACGCTCTGCGGAATTCACCGTCTGTCACGACGTTCAGGCCGGTTTCCTTCTGTTTTTCCACAATGCGGGTGATTTCATCGTTTTCGATTTGGCGAAGCTGCTCAGCCGTAATCTCGCCGGCCGCTTTTTGCAGCCGCGCTTTTTTAACGGGCTCAGATCTCAGCAGGCTTCCGACTTGATCCGCGCGAAACGGCGGTTTTTTTCTTTGAAGTGATTTTTGTTCTGCGGGTGTTGTTTGTTGTGGCATGTTGTCCATTCCTTCTTTCCATTCGAATATAAAAAAGCTCTTCCTTTGGATAAGGAAGAGCTTGTGTGACAATCTCAACCTTATCTTCAAGAGCAATCATTGCTCTAAAGGATTTAGCACCATTCTGTTAAACAGCGGTTGCCGGGTATCGCAGGGCCAGTCCCTCCACCTCTCTTGATAAGGAAAACCTTTTTATGAAATTTTCTGATAGTATCTATTATTCACACATTTTATGTTTCTGTCAATGATAGATTATCTCCACACATCGTTGGCGATGTCGATCACATGGCGCAGCTTCGCCCATTGCTGCTCCTCTGTCAAAAGATTGCCTTCTTCTGTAGAGGCGAAACCGCACTGCGGGCTGAGGCACAGCTGATCCAGGCTGACAAAGCGCGCCGCTTCATTGATTCGGCGCTTCACATCCTCAGGATTTTCAAGCTCGCCGTATTTCGATGTAATCAAACCGAGTACAATTTGCAGATCCTTGCGTTTCACGAAACGGAGCGGATCAAAGTTACCGGAGCGGTCATCATCGTATTCCAAGAACAGGCCGTCCAAATGTAAGCCATCCAAAATCGTTTCCGCTACAGCGTCATAGCCTCCTGATGCCGCCCAAGTTGAACGGAAGTTGCCGCGGCAAATGTGCATCGTGATTGCTAAATCATCAGGCCGGTCTGCCACTGCATCGTTAATCGTTTTGGCGAATAAGGCAGGCAATGTTTCTGGATCGCCCCCAAGCGCTCGGACGACCTCTCTGCCTTTTTCCTCAAAGAAGAGAGACCATGACGTATCATCAAGCTGAAGATAGCGGCATCCAGCGTCATAGAAGGCTTTGATTGCTTTTTTGTACGCTTGGGCCAGATCATGAAAGTATTCCTCTTGGTCGTCATAAATCCCTTTATCGGCTTTTTCACCGAAAAACAGCATATTCGGGCTCGGAATCGTCAGCTTTGGTGTCGCGTCACCGGCAGTCTCATGTAAAAATTGATAATCGGCAAGCGCGGGGTGGCTCGTAAAATCGAGTTTTCCCGTCACTTTGATGCTGCGTGCTTTTGTTTTCGCATGATGGAACTGAATCCCTTCAGCCGGGATGAACGGTTCCACGCCGTCAAGCCCTTCCAGGAAATCATAATGCCACCAGGAACGTCGGAATTCCCCGTCTGTTACCACATCGAGACCGATTTCTTTTTGTTTTTCCACAATGCGGGTGATCTCTTGATTTTCGATATCACGAAGCTGTTCCGCAGTGATCTCGCCAGCCGCTTTTTTTTGCCGGGCTTCTTTCACCGGAGCAGATCGCAGTAAACTGCCGACATGATCGGCACGGAAAGGAGCTTTGATTTGTTTTTCTGTTTTTTGTCCTGCAACATTTGTTTGTTGAGCCATGTCATTCGCCTCTTTTCTGAAATGTGTTGTGCATGAAAAAAGCTCTTCCTTTGAGTAAGGAAGAGCTTGAATGATCAAATCTCCGCCTCATCTGCAAGAACGCAATGTTCTAAAGGATTTAGCACCATTCTGTTTGAAACAGCGGTTGCCGGGTATCATAGGGCCAGTCCCTCCACCTCTCTTGATAAGGTACATCTTCATATTCAGATTTTAATTATCTTAATATTATTACTTTTGGATCAATTGTCAACACCTTTTTAGAAAATACTATTATCTTCGTCGTCATATAATACCATATCCAGCACGATAGCAATGGCTGTGCAGATCAGCACATCTTCCTCGTTTTCAATTTGCAAATGATAGGAATCACCCCAGCTAAGCCACTTTTTGCTCACTGACATCCGGACATTCTCCCCGTCCGTCAGTTGAAATTCATCCTTCCACAAGTCACCGTCAATTTCCCAGTTGAGCTTGGAAATTTCAAATTTTGGTTTGAAAAACGTTAATTTCTTTGCCACCTCACAAACTGTTTTCCCGCCAATTGAAATCTCGTATCGCGGCAATACAGACATTACTTTTTGTTCTATGGAAACGAGTGTTTTTCCGGATGAATCTGTCATTTGTAGCGAGTCTCCTAACGAAAAGAACCGGCCCTCGACCTTGAATGTCTCTTGTTCATTTCGGTCATAAATGTGAAATGCATCTTTAAACGAGAACATTTTTTGTTTCATAAATAATTCGATCATTGCTGAAGTCTCCTTTTGGATTTGCCTTGTAAGAGATTACGGACAGGCGGCAAAAAGGTTTCAAGTTCCAAATCTAGTGATCAGAAACCCTGCTGATTGTTTTTCCCGAGTAATAAATGTTTCTAAAATTGAAAAAGGCTGCATGATTCAGCAGCCTTTTCGTTTGAAATATAGGATTAGGAAAGAGGCATCCGGCGTTTTTGGCGGATGGCGTCAAGGTCGATTAGGTTGTTGTGATGAGGTGCGGCTGCTGGCAGAGGGCTTGTCTTTTGCGGTTTGCGGCGATTGTCCTTGCTGAAAGAAAAAAGAAGATAGCCGCATAATGCGATGATAATAAATAGGATCATTTTACATACCTCCCAAAAAAAGTTTTGGTATTCTCTATTGTACGGATAAAATGTCAAAAAGTATTCAAAAAATTCTAAATCCATTAAAAATAAATAACTGCCCCTCAAAAACAGTCTAACCTGATGACCTGAAAATAGTCTTACAACATGATGATTGTTCTGGTTGGTGATTGGTTCTATAGTTACTATCGACGATAAAATAAATTCCTTTATATAACTTTTAACCTAAAAATCCATAATTCAAATTACCTGTTTTTGGTTGCTGTTTTCTTGCTTGTTTGGTTTATACCCTATTTTGCGGAATCAAACACAAAAAACCCAAATTACGGAGCATTTGGGCGGTACGAGTGAATGCGGATTATGTTTTGGGGATTTGAATGTTTTATTTGAAGAAGCGTTTGAACATTTTTCTGATTTTTTGAAAGGGGCTGGATTTCTTTTGCATGTTAAGCGGCCTTGTCATCATCCATTTTTTCAATAGACTCTTTGCAGCTATTGCATGTTTTGTCATTGTTTTTCCTCCTCAACTGTTGATACTTGTTTTACGGAGGACGTATTCAAAATGTTTCGTTTTCACAAAAAAAAACCAGTCTTTTTTTAAGACTGGCTTTTGGTATTATGCCTGTTCTTCAAACAGTTTTGCAATCTCAACGATGACATTTACGGCTTTCACCATGTTATCGGCTGAGATGTATTCAAACTTGCCGTGGAAGTTTTCCCCGCCGGTAAAGATGTTTGGCGTTGGGAGTCCCATGTAGGACAACTGGGATCCGTCCGTGCCGCCGCGGATTGGAGAAATCTTCGGTTCGATGCCGAGGTTTTCCATCGCTTGCTTGGCAATGTTGACAATTTCGATGACAGGTTCAATTTTCTCTCTCATGTTGTAGTATTGATCGTTCATATCAATCTGAATCCGGTCTTGCCCGTATTCGTTTTGAAGTTCTTCAACGACACGCTTCATTGTTTCTTTTCTGCTTTGGAAGTTGCCTTTGTCAAAGTCTCTGATAATGTAGTGGAGTTTTGTTTCCTCTACATCTCCTTGAATCGACAGCAGGTGGTAGAAGCCTTCGTACCCTTCTGTATATTCAGGCGCTTCGTCTGCCGGTAGCAGGCTGTTCAGCTTCATTGCGATTTTCGCAGAGTTGATCATTTTCCCTTTTGCCGTTCCGGGATGTACGTTGTTGCCTTTGATCGTGATTTTTGCGGCAGCGGCATTGAAGCTTTCGTATTCAAGCTCGCCGAGCGGGCCGCCGTCAACTGTGTAGGCAAAAGACGCATTAAACCGTTTTACATCAAATTTGTGCGGCCCTCTTCCGATTTCTTCATCTGGCGTAAAGGCGACTCTGATTGTGCCATGCTTGATTTCAGGGTGTTTGATGAGGTAATCCATGGCTGTCATGATTTCGGCGATACCGGCCTTATTGTCTGCGCCGAGAAGGGTTGTGCCGTCTGTGGTGATGAGTGTATGGCCCTTATAGCCGGGCAGTTCAGGGAATTGATCAGGTGACAGGATGACCTGCAGCTGTTCATTAAGAACAATGTCTTTTCCATCGTAGCTTTCAATGATTTGCGGATTCACGTTTTTGCCGGTAAAGTCTGTGGCAGTATCGACATGAGCGAGAAAGCCGATAGTCGGCACGTCTTTTTCAGTATTGGAGGGAAGAGTCGCCATGACATAGCCGTTTTCATCAATGGCTACATCCTGCATGCCAATGGATTTCAATTCATCAACGAGCATGTTTCCTAACGTCAATTGGCCGGGTGTGGAAGGGCAGGTGTCGACGGATTCATCGGACTGTGTGTCCACTTTTACATATGTAGTAAACCGTTCAATGATTTCTTCTTTCATTTCCAATCATCTCCTTTGTCTTATTTTATCATGACGGGATGAGAGTTTTCTATTGCACAATACCGTTTCGAATAGCAAAAACGACTGCTTGTGTCCGGTCTTGGGCATTGCATTTTTGCAGAATGCGGTGCACGTGAGTTTTCACAGTGCTTTCGCTGACGAAAAGCTTTTCAGCAATGTCTTCATTTCTCAACCCATAGGCCATTTGCTGAAGAACTTCGAGCTCTCTTTTTGTAAACGGATCTGCCAGTTCTTCGGCTTGAGTTTGTTGCTTTGAGCGAAATGTCTCGCTGATAATTTTAGCAGCTGTGGCTGTACGGAAAATCGCTTCGCCTCTGGCCGCGGCGCGAATGGCGTCAATCAATTCTTCAGGAAGCGTATCTTTCAGCAGATAGCCGACTGCGCCCGCGCGAATGCCTTCAAATACATATTCCTCGGTATCAAAGGTAGTTAAAATGACAATCTTTGTATCTGGCAGTGCGGACATAATGTCTTTTGCCGCTTCGATACCTGAGCAATGTGGCATTTGGACATCCATCAGGATGACGTGGGGTTTTGTTTGCTTTGCCAGTGCAATAATGCCGTGCCCGTCGCCTGCCTCACCAGATACGGCCATATCCGGCTGTGCGTTGATGACATAGCGGAAGCCTTCACGCACAAGCGGCTGATCATCGGCAAGTGCGACGCGTATTTTATCTTTGTTCATCTTTTTGCTCCTTATTCGTTGTCGTGAGCGGCAATGCCAGCTCAATTTGCAGGCCGCTCGGCTGCACGGCGCTGAAAGAAAGGGAACCGCCTGCTTTTTCAGCGCGGTCTTTCATTCCTGTCAGCCCAAATCCGCAAGTAAGATTGCCGGTGAAATGTCCGTTGTCGGTGATTGTGACATAGAGGTGGGTCTCGTCGTTAGAAATGACGGCAGCCGCATGGGTAGCGTGAGCGTGACGGATGATATTGGTCAGCGCTTCTTGCAAGGTGCGGTAGATCGTTTCACTTACGTTTTGAGGCCAAGACTCTTCTGAAAGGCCGGCAGTGTCTAAAGAAACGTGCAAGCCGCTTCGTTCCTCCACTTGGTGGATAAGCCCCCGCAAAGCGGTAAGGCCAACCATCGATTCACTTCGGCCCATTTGGTGAACGACAGACCGTACTTCCTGAAGACATTCTCTGGCGACAGTCAGTACATTTTGAATGACTTTTTCTGAATCATCCTTGCTGCTTTTCAGGATATAGGGAAGAGATTGAAGCTGAACAATCACAGAAGTCAGCTCGTGGCCGATACTGTCATGAATGTCTCGGGCAATTCTTGTACGCTCCTCAAGGACCGCGTACCTTAAAGAAAGAACAGAAGCCTCCTGCAGCTCTGCATGTGCTTTCTGGAGTTCTTCGTGGGCTTGCTCCAGCTGCAAGTGCATTTTTGCCAATTCAGCATGATTTCGTTCAGCCTCTCTTCTCGCTTCTCGCCTGAAACGCATGGAGGAGAAGAAGACGTACAGTCCGATCATGATAGAGATGTTACTAATGATATCATCCAAGCTGCTGTCAAAAAGGGTGTATAGAAAGAAAACGTTGCCCCCAATTAGGCATATTGTAAAAATCAAGGACAGCCGTGCAGGAAGCTTTATGGCTGCGAAAACCATTAAAAATACGATTAAGAAAAAGGCGGCTCCCTGCTCTTGGCCGGAAATAGCCCAAAGGAAAACGGTCAGGAGCCAAAGCCCGATGAATATGCCCAAATTGACAGCAGCGGATGCCACAAAGGGAATGATCCAAATGAATGCTAGATACACCGCAAATACAAACGCTAACAAAAGGGGGTCAGCTTTGGCTGGGTGAGATAAAAATTGTATGCAATTCAAAATGAGAATAAGGCTCGGCACAAGCTTCTTGTAGTGCCGAGCCGGAGATTGTTGGTTCATGCTGGTCCTTCTTTCAGTTATTGAATGGATACTTTGCCAGAGGCCAGCCGTCTGTATGCTTTGTAAAGCATGATGTTACGGGCTGTGATAGTGCCGAGGGGAATGAAGAACATAGAATGTATAATGCCAATAAAAATCTCGTTGCTCTCAGGCAGCCATGTTCTCGCAGCCATGCGCAAAGAAAGTATCACTAGAATGAGGATAACACTTCCAAGGGAGCCGCGTGAAGTGACCTTTCCGGTTTCCGGGTGAATCCGCACGTTTACCATCTTCCCAATGCCAAACCCGCAGGCCAGCCCGATCAGTAATAAAATGCAGCTGATCGCCACATGTAAAACAGAATGAAAATACACCGGCTGAAATGATGCTGATACACCCCATAAGAGCAGCAGCGGAATGATCAGCAATTTCGCGGGCTTTACCGTTCTTTCTCGATACATCGATAAAATAATAAGAATAAATACAATAAAAATGTAGGGGCTCATCGCCATGTCATCAAATCCTTTCAGCATTAAGCATAGCGAAAATTGGAAAAGAAAACGTCAACCGGCAGATTGATTTTTCAGCTGCCATACTTGTTTGCGCTGCATAAAGTCATGTAATATGGCGTGAAAATGCTGAAAACCTGTATCGGATAGCCCGCAAAAATATGAAAAAACCATTAATAAACTATTAAACTTCTTAAAAATGGATGTAGCCCGGTTCCAAACACTATATAATAATAGCAGGTCATTTTTTAGGAGGGTTTACATCATGGCAATACTTGTTACTGGCGGTGCCGGGTACATCGGAAGCCACACATGTGTTGAATTATTGAACAGCGGCTATGAGATTGTCGTTCTTGATAATTTGTCCAACAGTTCAGCTGAGGCACTGAACCGCGTCAAGGAGATTACGGGAAAAGATTTAACGTTCTATGAAGCGGATCTATTGGATCGGGAAGCGGTAGATTCGGTTTTTGCAGAAAACGAGATTGAAGCTGTGATTCATTTTGCGGGGTTAAAAGCAGTCGGTGAGTCTGTTGCGATTCCGCTCAAATATTATCATAATAATCTCACAGGAACGTTTATTTTATGTGAGGTCATGGAGAAATACGGCGTCAAAAAAATCGTATTCAGTTCTTCTGCGACGGTATACGGCGTTCCGGAAATGTCACCGATCACGGAGGACTTTCCATTAGGTGCGACTAACCCTTATGGGCAGACGAAACTCATGCTTGAACAAATATTGCGTGACTTGCATACGGCCGATAATGAGTGGAGCGTTGCCCTGCTGCGCTACTTTAATCCATTCGGCGCGCATCCAAGCGGACGGATCGGTGAAGACCCGAATGGCATTCCGAATAACCTTATGCCATATGTGGCGCAAGTCGCCGTCGGCAAGCTGGAACAGTTAAGCGTATTCGGCAATGACTATCCGACAAAAGACGGGACAGGCGTACGCGATTATATTCACGTTGTTGATCTCGCAGAGGGCCACGTCAAGGCGCTGGAAAAAGTATTGAACTCCACAGGAGCAGATGCATACAACCTCGGAACAGGCACAGGCTACAGCGTGCTTGAAATGGTCAAAGCCTTTGAAAAAGTGTCAGGGAAAGAAGTTCCGTACCGTTTTGCGGACCGCCGCCCGGGAGACATCGCCACATGCTTTGCAGATCCTGCAAAAGCCAAGCGGGAACTAGGCTGGGAAGCAAAACGAGGCCTCGAGGAAATGTGTGCTGATTCCTGGAGATGGCAGTCTTCTAATGTGAATGGGTATAAGAGTGCAAAATTATAAACAAAAGGGCTGGTGGTTTTCCCCAGCCCTTCTTTCTATTGATCTAAGTTCACTTCAAATGTAAATGGATTGATTGTTATATCGTAGTTTTCGGAAGATCCTTCTAAAATAATTTTTGCTGTTTTGCTTTCGATTTTAGGGAAAACAATAACCCCTTCAGTGTTAACTCCTGGTAAGATTTCACTTTGGATTTTAGGATAACTTGATAGGTCGTCTTTACGCTCAAGCTGTTTATTATCAGCGATGATTTTGGCATTGAAGTCATAAAAATTGATTTCATCTTGTGATTTGTTTTCTATCTTTACATATAGGCGAGTTTCTTTTTCAGCAAGTTCAACTTTTTGAAGCGTGAGTGCAAATCCGTGCTGGTTCTGTGTTTTATCCACGTTAATTGTTTTTTGAGCTGGGGCAAAAGCTGTTGCATAGTCGCTTTTTTCAATAGAATCGGCAATGATTCTCGGCGCTGAAACAGATCCGCCCAATGCGTTTTCACCATCATATTTGTCTTTCACCGTACCGACTACATGAATAATATCGTCATCTTTAATATCTAAATCAGAGTCGTCGCTCATAATAAGTGTATTCTTGCTTAACTTTTCTGGATTATTATAGCCCTGAAGATATGTACCATCATCGTCTTGTTCAACGTCAAAAACTTTTACATACAGATCAACTTTATAATTTTTAAATTGATTGGCATTGGTATATAGTTTTTCTATATCAGCCTTTTGTACTGTTTTTGTCGACTTTTTAGAGTCGGAGCTGGTTGTTGCTGTAGAAGCTTGAGAATCTCCGCTGTTTCCGATGTTCGCAATAATGATAATGACGACTATCGCTAGAATAAACGTAATGATTTTATGTCTCATAAAAAAGTTACGTTGGTCTTTACCGCAATTCGGGCATTTTTTAACACCTTTTGCAATCTCTTGACCGCAAGTTTTACAGTGTTGCATCTTTCCTGACATTATATTTCCTCCTATGTAATTAAATGTTTGAAATATATGTTCTATTTTGCCTATATATTTTCGCGTAGTCAATGATAAATTGATACTAATATTTAATTTATATTTTCTTTTAAAAGGTACTTTGTATCATATCGGTCAAATCTTTCATTTATTAACAGCTGATGCTCTTTTTTTGTTTCTCTTTATTTACTGATTAAATCTCCGCAAATACCTCTTGAACCAATTCAAACCGTCCCTTATAATGCTAATATTGGAAAGTAAAAATGATATGATAAAAACAGTGGTTTTCTAGGGTTCCGCAATGCAAATTGGACTGTGACCGAGAGAAAACACATAGCAGCCCGGCTGTTATGACACGGTGGGATAAAAGCCCAGGAGTTTCTGCTCTTTTGCGAGAGCGTACTCCTGGGTTTTTTTGTTGATACTATTTGGAGAAGGAGTGTTTTGTGATGAAAAAGAAAATGCTTGATGTGCTGATGCTTGTGATTGGCGCTTTTTTCTTTGCGCTTGCAGTGAATTTGTTTGCGATTCCCAATGACCTTGGGGAAGGCGGGGTCACTGGGATTACGCTGATTTTGTATTATGTGTTTCAATGGTCTCCCGGGGTAACGAACTTTATCTTAAATGCATTTCTGCTTTTAATCGGCTACAAGTTTCTAGACGGTAAGACCACTGTCTATACAATCATTGCCGTAGCGGCGAATTCGCTTTTCCTCCACCTGACACACGGGTGGAGCACTCCGTCTGATGAATTGATCATTAATACGATTTTCGCGGGTGTATTTGCGGGAGTCGGTATTGGCATGATTATTCGTGTCGGCGGAACGACAGCCGGTTCTGCGATTCTGGCCAGAATTGCTAATAAATATTTAGACTGGAATATCAGCTACGCGCTCTTGTTTTTTGATTTAATCGTGGTATTTAGCTCTTATTTTATTATTGGTGCGGAAAAAATGATGTTTACGATCGTGATGCTGTATATCGGAACGAAGGTGATGGACTTCATTATTGAAGGCTTGAACACGAAAAAAGCGATTACCGTCATTTCAGAAAATAAGAGTGAGATTGCAGAGCAGGTAAATACCTTGATGGATCGGGGCGTGACGATTTTATCAGGGAAGGGAAACTATACGGGCCAGTCAAAAGAGATTTTGTATATCGTCATTAACAAACAGGAACTGTCCATGCTGAAGAAAATCATCAGAAGCTGTGACAAAAAAGCGTTTGTGATCGTTCATGACGTACGCGATGTGTTTGGCGAAGGCTTTGTTGATATATCTAAATAATGAAAATCCCTCTGCACTTGAAGCAGAGGGATTTGTTCGTTTAGAACGGATATTTGCGGTATTGTTTCTGGATTGATATCCATTTCGTCACAGTAAATTCCTCGACCACCCATGGATTTCCGAAGCGGCCGACACCGCTTGCTTTGTTTCCGCCAAAGGCGATATTTGGCGAGTCATTAACGGACTGGTCGTTGACATGGGTCATGCCGCTGTCAATTTGCAGGGCAAACGTTTCGCCTTTTTCTAAATCAGAAGTGAAAACCGCTGAGCTGAGGCCGTATTCGGTATCATTAGCCATGTCGATCGCTTCCTGATCACTGGAGGCTTTGATAATGGTGGCAATCGGGGCAAACAGCTCCGTTTGGGCAATTTTGCTGTTGTTGTCTGCACCTACAAAGACATAAGGTGTGAGCACGTTTCCGACGCGTTTTCCTTCAACCGCAAGCTCAATGCCGTCTGCCTTTGCCTGCTCAATGATCTCCAGCGCTTTTTCGATTTGGCGCTCGTTGATCAGCGGGCCGACAACGGTTTTCGGATCAGTTTGATCGCCGTACGGAAGCTGTTTGACACGTGCGGTGAATTTTTCAACAAACGCATCGTACACATCTTGATGAACGATGATTCTGTTGATAATCATGCAGATTTGTCCCTGGTGAATAAATTTCCCGAAAATCGCGGCGTCTACAGCACGATCGACATCCGCGTCTGAAAGGACGGCAAAGGGGTTGTTGCCGCCGAGCTCAAGGGCCATTCGCTTAAAGTCACGCCCGGCGATTTCACCAATATGGCGCCCGACTGCGGTTGATCCCGTAAAGCTGATTAATTTCGGAATTGGATTGGTCAGCATGCCGTCCCCGATTTCCTTTAGGTCCGTCAACATGACGTTGAGGACACCCGCAGGAAGACCGGCGTGTTCAAATGCTTTTGCAATGATGGTTCCGCCGGAAAGAGCGGTTTGAATATCAGGCTTGTGAACAACACTGTTTCCCAGCGCAATAGCAGGTGCAATCGTTCTCATTGATAAGTTCATCGGAAAATTAAATGGAGAAATCGATGAAATAACACCGAGCGGAAGGCGGTAAATCTTATTGATTTTCCCTTCAATGTCGGATGGAACCTCTTTGACGCCGCCTAATTCTCCGGTATATGTCATGGCTTCATCTAAAATCGCAATTGTTTGTTCAAGCTCGATCGTTGCTTTAATGATGGTTCCGCCGGTTTCGCGGGAGATCATCATGATGATGTCATCACGGTTTTCCTGTAGGTAGTCGCGTGCTTTTTGCAGGACTGCTTTTCGTTCTTCTGCTGTGCTCTTGGCCCACTCTTTTTGCGCCTGCTGTGCAATGTCAAATGCATCCTCCAGTTGTTTGTTTGTTGCCAAAGATGCTGTTGTCATCACAGACTGGTCATACGGATTCAAAATGTCCTCCGTACGTCCGCTTTCCCCTTCTGTCCATTTTCCGTTGATAAAACTTTTGTTTAACGCTTCTAAACCCATTAATGATCGTCCTCCTTTGGTCGTGCATATCCTCTTCTATTTCCGCTGAAGCCAATATGTAAACGAACGAGGTTTCCCTTTCAGTTTCCCGTCTATCTATGCCGGATATACTCTTTTTTATTGGAGAACATGTGCATTTCGCCTTATACTGAATATACAGATCCTTACATGAGAGAGGAGACCCTATGAAATCGCTGCTGGCTATTTATCCCGGTTCGATTGTGTCTGAGGAGCTTTGCGTAAAGGAAGGCTGTCTATGTTTTTTTGATGAGAACAGTCAGAGATATATCACCATTCCGAAAACGGAGATTAGCGAAAAAGAGACGTTGCTGCTGCGGTCATTTTTGACACCTGCAGATGAGGCCAATCAAATGTCTTTGAAGTCGCCGGAGGAGAACAAGTGGTTTGCGTTTCTTTTTTCGAGAGGGGAAGTGCCGGCGAGCATAAAGAAGCGAACGAGATTTGTTCATTTTCATTTGCTCGGTAAAATAGAGCGTGCGTCTTTTGCGGAAGCGGTTCGCCATTTCTGGCCGGTGCCTTTTGTGATTGTGTGGATGCATGAAGACAGAGGCGTGATTGTCGAGCAGGAAAGTGAAGCGGCGGCGGGGAAGGACGAACTGGAATCACTCGCCAAGGTTCTTGAAAGTGATTTCTACTTCAGTGTCCGTTTTTACGCCGGGAGATTTTACGAGCCCGATGAGAGTCTGCGAACACATTATGCCCGTGAACAGACGTATTTCCTCTTTGCTGAAAAACGGCTGCCTCAGATGCAGAGTGTGACCTTTGAGATGATCTTTCCTTTTTTATTATTAGAAGCAGAAAAAGAAAAGCTTGAAACGCTGCTCTCTGAAGAAGCTGAGCTTTTATTCGGAGATGAATCTGAGCTGAGGAAGACAATCAAGCTCTTTATTGAAAACAACTCAAACGTGACGTTAACGGCGAAAACGCTGCATCTGCACCGCAACAGCCTGCAATATCGAATTGATAAATTTATTGAGCGGTCAGGGATAGACATTAAAACGTATAAAGGCGCGCTGCTCGCCTATTTTATCTGCCTGCAAAGCGAAGTTTCAGAATAAATTGGAAATATGCACGAAAAATGGTTGCTGATTTTATGAACGCTGCCCATTTTAGCGATAGGGAAATGCTGTTACACTCAATTTAGGAAAGCGTTTACAATGACAAAGGGGGAAATTACATGGCTGAATTGCGGATGGAGCACATTTATAAATATTATGATCAGAAGGAAGCGGCTGTTGATGACTTTAACCTTCATATTGACGATAAGGAATTTATCGTATTCGTAGGCCCGTCTGGCTGCGGGAAATCAACGACGCTGCGGATGGTCGCAGGGCTTGAGGAAATTTCGAAAGGCGATTTTTATATTGAGGGAAAACGTGTAAATGATGTAGCGCCAAAGGACAGGGATATCGCGATGGTATTTCAAAACTACGCGCTCTATCCGCATATGACTGTCTACGATAATATTGCATTCGGGCTGAAGCTTCGGAAAATGCCGAAGCCTGAAATCAAAAAAAGGGTAGAGGAAGCCGCTAAAATTCTCGGGCTGGAGGAATATTTGCACCGCAAACCGAAAGCGCTGTCAGGCGGGCAGAGACAGCGGGTCGCGCTTGGACGGGCAATCGTGCGGGATGCAAAGGTGTTCCTGATGGATGAGCCTTTGTCAAACCTAGACGCGAAGCTGAGGGTGCAAATGCGGGCGGAAATCATTAAGCTCCACCAGAGACTGCAAACCACAACAATTTACGTGACGCATGACCAGACAGAAGCGCTGACGATGGCGACACGGATCGTGGTCATGAAAGACGGAAAAATCCAGCAGATCGGGACGCCGAAGGACGTATACGAATTCCCTGAAAACGTCTTTGTCGGCGGTTTTATCGGCTCACCGGCGATGAATTTTTTCAAAGGAAAGCTGACGGACGGTCTCATCAAAATTGGTTCTGCGGCATTAACCGTGCCGGAAGGAAAAATGAAGGTGCTGCGTGAAAAGGGCTACATCGGCAAAGAGGTCATCTTCGGCATCCGTCCTGAGGATATTCATGATGAATTGATTGTCGTGGAGTCATATAAGAATTCTTCGATTAAAGCGAAAATCAATGTCGCAGAGCTGCTCGGTTCTGAAATCATGATTTATTCGCAGATTGATAATCAAGACTTTATTGCGCGGATCGACGCCCGTCTCGATATTCAATCAGGTGATGAGCTGACGGTTGCGTTTGATATGAATAAAGGCCATTTCTTTGACAGTGAGACAGAAGTGAGAATTCGTTAAGCACAAAAGCCGGACATGGAGACATGTCCGGTTTTTTTGTGTTCTTTTTAAGGTTTACAGAAAAAAACGCAGCGGGTAGTGGTTGGTAAGGAAGGGGAGATAGAGATGTGGCATGCGGCAATGTGGGGCGGGATCTCAGGCTCTGCTGTATTGCTGGGCGCGCTGGCGTCCATGTTTTTTTCGATTCGCAAACAGATCATCGGCTATATTATGGCTTTTGGCACAGGGGTATTAATTGGCGCGGCTGCTTACGAACTTCTCGGGGATGCAGTGTCAGAAGGCGGAATTGTAGCGACAGGCGCCGGATTTATTGCGGGAGCTGTCGTGTTTACGGTTTTTGATTATGCTGTTTCCAAAAGAGGCGCGTCGCAAAGAAAAAGATCGGGACAAGCAGCTGCCGGCGGCGGAGGAATAGCCATTTTTATCGGCACCATTATGGATGCTGTTCCGGAATCGATTATGGTTGGCGCAAGCCTTCTCGAAGAACAATCGGTCAGCTTCCTTTTGGTGATCGCCATTTTTATCAGCAACATACCTGAAGGGCTGTCCAGTACAGCAGGAATGAAAAACAGCGGATATTCGAGAACGAAAATTGTACTGCTTTGGGCTGCGGTACTCGTGATATCAATTCTCGCATCATGGTCAGGATACTTCCTTCTCGACGGTGCTTCAGAAGAAGTGATGTCAGCGATTGCAGCATTTGCAGGCGGGGGGATCATTGCGATGGTTGCTTCGACGATGATGCCTGAGGCGTACGACGACAGCGGTCCAATGACAGGTTTGATCGCTGCACTTGGCCTGTTAACCTCGCTGGTTTTGAATCAGTTTTCTTAAGTTATTTTTATTAAATGTATTGAAAAGAGAGTGGCTTATCCACTCTCTTTTTGTTCGCATTATCGATAAACTGAAACACTTAATTGTCCATAAAGTGAACCATTTTTAAAAACAGTAAGTTTTCCCTGACCAACACTTTGACCTGTTACGATCCCATAAGCATCTACAGTAAAAACAGCTTTGTTGTCACTGTGATATGAAAATCCTGACCCCAATAAATGGCTTGGTAGTGGTTTTGCATGACCCACCTGTATGTTAAAGTCGGCTAATTTCGCCTCAATAGGAGCGAGTGATGCAGGAGCAGTTTGACTTTCTGGAACCATTACAGAATTCTGAGTTGCCTCTTTAGCAGAAGCTTGACCTCCGATTGATAAAACAACAGCTGAAACAGAAAGTAAAGAAACAATCGTTTTCTTCATTTTCATATCAATTCCTCCTAATTCATTTTTTATTGCAAGTAAACTATTCGATTTACATAATTAATTACCCTTGTAAATATATGTAAACTATTTGTGAACTTTTGGAAGTGGTTTTTTTGTACTTGAAAAACCTACAAATCAACCGATGAAAAAGGAGGAAGAAATAGACAGAAAGCAGGGAACTGATGAAACGTTTTATCCTAAGCATTTTTCTTTTGGGAAGCTGCTTGGCTCTCGCGGCTTGCGCTGATAAAGAGGCGAACGCGGAGCAGCAGATGCCGAAAGCCGAACAAAAGAAACCGGAAGAAAAGACAGTACATGTTCAGAAAAAAGAAAACGATACATCCGCATGGATCAAAACAGAGAAACCGGCAAAGCTGCCGATTTTGATGTACCACAGCATTTCCTCTGGAAACAGCCTCCGTGTCCCGAAGGAAGAATTCGAAGCGCATATGAAGTGGCTGCACGAAAACGGCTATCAGACATTAACGCCGAAAGAGGCGTATCTCATGCTGACGCAGGATAAAAAGCCGAGTGAGAAATGCGTGCTGATTACGTTTGATGACGGATACACCGACAATTATCAAGACGCGTATCCAGTGCTAAAAAAGTACGGGATGAAGGCGACGATTTTTATGATCGGCAAATCGATCGGACATAAACACCATCTGACAGAGGACCAATTGAAAGAAATGGCGAAGCATGGCATATCCATTGAAAGCCATACGATTGACCACCTTGAGCTGAACGGGTTAACGCCTGAACAGCAGCACAGTGAGATGGCTGATTCGAAAAAGCTGTTTGACGGCATGTTTCATCAGCAAACCTCTATCATCAGCTATCCGGTAGGACGCTACAATGAGGAGACGCTGAAGGCTGCCAAAGAAACGGGCTATCAAATGGGCGTGACGACAGAACTGGGCGCGGCATCGAGAGACCAGGGAATGTACGCCCTCCATCGCGTGCGCGTGTCCCCGGGCATGTCAGGCTCGGCTTTTGGCGCGTACATCGAATCAATGAAATAAAAAAGGGCGGCGCTCAATCGCCGCCCCCTCCGCCACAGCCGGAATCGCTGAAACCTCCGTCACTGCCGCATCCATCATGGTGCGAGCCATGATCTGAATAACCGAAAAAACCGCTGTCCGCATGCTGGCGGCTTTTGTTTTCCGACGGCTGTGGCTGAATGACTGAAAGAAAAACAATAATAGCTATAACCAATAAGATGATCACAATCACTTCTGATCACTCCCTTTTTTCACCATATCTGTTATACGGGTGAAACGCAGATCGGTTTCACTTCAAAGAGATCGATTCTTTCAGACGGTCTCTGAGCCAGCGTTTCAGTACCCCGTGTCCTTTGTTTGACAATAGAGTGCTAACACGCCAATACATAGGGGGATGAGGAGCGAACTGAAAATCAATCAATCTGAAAAGCCAGCTTTTATCGCGGGTGAGAGAGTCAATTTGAAGCTCGTCTTCATCTGCTTCGGAACTGTAGGCACTTTGTTTCTGTATGTCCTCATCCTGCCGAACCGCCAAGATCCTCAAAGCTTCGGCCATTTGTTTGTACCCGCCTTCCAGCAGTGATGCGCCAAGGTTGTCAGCGCGCACCTCCATCCATTGTGAACAAAAGGATTGATAGAGCTGAAACAGGATGATGATCGCCATGATGAAGACCCAAAGCACAATTTTGTGGGCCCCGGAATGGACGATATGCTGTTCAAATAAGAGGATGACTCCAACGACGGCTCCAAGATATAGAAAACGTAAAAACTGTGATGACAGAACATCACGTTTTTTAATATGAATCGCCTCATGAGCCAGAATGCCTTCGATGACACGCAGCGGAAGGGTTAGTGTGGCACTTGTCAGAATGACCATCGACCTTCCGACATTCATGCCGACTGCCATTCCGTTGTAATCATCACTTTCCGTTTCGTATATGCGGACATGGGAAATGCCGGCCTTGAGGAAAACCTTGTCGGCCGCTGCCTGTACATGCGGATGATGACAAGGCTTGGCATCCATTGCCGCCCGCAAAACACGGTCTGACAGATACATGTTGAGTATCCAGTACAGCATCACGGCAACGGCCATGGCCCATGGAGAGGCATGTAATGCGTATAACGCGAGCACCAATAAGGCGTAAGCTGATACGCCCTTTACGCTGGCGGCAAAATATAGCTTCCCAAGCAGCCGCTTCACATTTTTTCTATGATAAAACGGTAAAACAGAAATCACAGTGTCATCGTTGTTTTCCGATTCTGTGTATTCACGGAGGATCGCTTTCCATCTTTGCGGTTCCTTCACCGTCAGAAACAGCGTTTCACCGGGAAGAGACAGTTTGATGACTTGCTGAAAGCTTGTTGTCAGATCTAAACGGGATGAATACATCGTCAGAAGCGGATGAAGCTTTAAGAGATCAGCCGTTGATTCAAGCTGAATATCTTTCAAATCAGAAAGTGGGTATGTACGGGTTTCATAACGTGAGCTGATGTGCAATTTTTCTAAGGATGCTGAATACAAAACGTTCACGCTGAAAACATTCAATATTCGTTTCACCATTGCCCCTCCGCCGGAGATCATGCCGAAAAGGATCACATATTTGAGGGGGCTTGGGTCAGGTCCATAGATCAAAAAGATGACGGCGCCCGCAAACACAACGGCGGTCAGCGTGATGTCTGACAGGAGGCGTGTTTTGTTTCTGGCAAGCTCGATTTCCTGCCAGTCTCCCGAAGGTTTTGCCGCACGTTCGGAGACAGTGAGATCCATTGCTGTCCAGTAGCAGTAGAACATTGTCGCGATCGAGACAATGCCGTCCATAAATGATTGATGAGAGAAGATATAAACAGCAGCGCCAACCCAAAGAACGATATCAATCCAGAAGTCTATGATTGGAATGAGTTTTGCTGTCAGGGCTGATATAAAATAAAGTCCCAGCCCGAGAATCATAAAGAGAAATAGATCTGTTCCCATAGGCATGCTAGAGTCCTTTCTATCTGGTATTTCCAACTATTACTATAGCATGTTGCGGGAACTTGCAAAAACACGGACATGCAAAAAAGCAAGCCCTTTCGTTTTACGAAGAACTTGCTTGCGGTGTATCAATAAAACTGGTGAAGCAGCAATAAGGTTAAGGACACTGTAATCGCTCCCCCGATTCGGGTAGACACCTGGGCGAATGGCATTAACTCAAGCCTTTCTGCGGCGCTTAAAATGGCGACGTCTCCGGTGCCGCCTTGTCCTGAGTGGCACGCATTGATAATGGCGGTCTCAATCGGATACATGTTCAGCCACTTTCCAGTGAAGAAGCCGACGGCCATCATGGTCACAACGACAGACAGGATCGTAATGATATTGCTGAGGTTAAAGGCAGCGATAAGCTTGTCCCACGGGGTCATGGACACCCCGATCGCAAAGAGCAGCGGGTAGGTCACAGCGGTTGAAAAGAAGCGGGACACCCCAAACGCGCCATTTTCAATTGAGGCAGGCGCCAATTTGAACAGCTTAATCAGAACGGCCAGTAACAGCATGGCAACGGGTGCCGGAAATCCAAAAAAGTCGTGAGCGAGCATGCCGACTAAATATAAAGAAACAGCAAGGATACCGCCTGAAGCAAATAAGGAAAGGTTGAACATTTGCTGTCCGCTTTGCGATTCCTCCAGCGCAGGGGACTCCTCTTCAGAGCGGTCCACTTTGCCGTTGCCTGTCCATTCCGGTTTTTTCTTTCCGATTCTGTTCAGCAATCCCGCTAGAATGATCGCGCACAGGCTGCCCAGCATGATAGACGGCAGAACAAGTGCAAACGCTTCCCCTTGAGACATGGGCATGATGTCAGAATAACCGATGGACAGCGGAATAGCGCCTTCTCCGACTCCCCCTGCCATAATAGGGATGACAATGTACAGCAATGTATGCTGAAATCCGAGCCCGAGCAAAGTGCCGACAGCCAGTCCGACAATAGCGGCTGCGACAGAACCGGCAATAAGCGGAATAAAGATTTTCATGAATGCTTTTATGAGTGTTTCTCTTTTCATGCCTAGGATGCTTCCGACGACAATCCCAGCGATAAATAAGTATAGAAAGTTTGAGTTTTCTGTAAATTCTGTGGTGGATTTGACGATATCATTAGGCAGCAGGTGATAGTAGACGACAGCAGACGGAATAAAAGTAGCTAGGATGGCCGGGCCGCCGATAGAACGAACAATCGGTACCGATTTGCCGATTTGGGCAAAGGTGAACCCGAAAAACGCCATGACGGCAATGGATGTCAAGATGTCACTTTTTACATCGTGATGCATAACAAAAACAGTGATTAATATAAACAGCAAGACATACACAGGAAGCGGTATGATGCCTACTTTTATATTCATGGCTTTCGCAAACCAATTCTCTTTTCGAACCCCTTCGTGAATTGTATCCGTTTGCAATTGCATTTGTGTTTGAAGCTCTCCCATTGAAAAACCTCCCCCTATTCTTGATGCAGTGAAATTGTTCACTACGTTAAGTATACTAAAAAATTGAAATTATTAATATATTAAAAATTTACTATTCGAATTTTCGAATTTTCCCGGTTCAAATGGAAAGAGGCATTCTGACTAAAAACGGTCTATGACGGAGTGCCGAGAAACGGGTGTTGGTGCCGGACAAGCATTTTATTCGCAAGGAACGATGTGTTGATGTACGATAATAAAGGGTCATTTATCCTAGGAGGCCGTCATAAATCAGCGACAAAATAGACAATAATTCGTCACATAGTGTGGGGCTTTTTAGGTATTTTAGGCTTTATTTTTAAAATGAATCGTTGTAAAGTACTTAATATGAACCAGTCAGAGAATGTGTCATTTGGTCAGTCTGGCAATCTAGCATCATATAGAACGACTTATTGACACATTTGTGAAATATTGAACAATATTTTTTTCGTCTATTTTGTGAATTACTGATCAAAGTCTCGGTTCTATTTGTGAAGTAGTGAGCAAATTAACAGTTTTAACCGGAAATGGAGGAGAAAGCATGAGTGAATTGGTATTAGCCCGTATACAATTTGCATCAACAACGTTGTTTCACTTCTTGTTTGTGCCGATGTCTATCGGCCTTGTGTTTATGGTTGCGTTGATGGAGACTCTTTATCTTGTGAAGAAAAATGAGCTGTACCTCAAAATGGCAAAGTTTTGGGGGCACTTATTCTTAATAAATTTCGCAGTCGGTGTTGTAACGGGAATTTTGCAAGAATTCCAGTTTGGGCTGAACTGGTCTGATTACTCCCGTTTTGTCGGAGATGTATTTGGCGCTCCGCTTGCGATTGAAGCATTATTGGCGTTTTTCATGGAATCTATCTTTATCGGATTATGGATTTTCGGCTGGGACCGCCTGCCGAAAAAAATTCACGCTCTCTGCATTTGGCTCGTGTCATTCGGAACGATTATGTCATCTTTCTGGATTTTAACAGCGAACTCCTTTATGCAGGAGCCGGTCGGCTTTACGATCAAAAACGGCCGCGCGGAAATGAACGACTTTGCCGCGCTGATTACAAATCCTCAGCTTTGGGTTGAATTCCCGCACGTCATTTTTGGTGCGCTTGCCACCGGGGCTTTCTTTATTGCCGGAGTGAGTGCTTTTAAACTATTGAAGAAAAAAGAAGTGCCGTTCTTTAAACAATCTTTTAAACTCGCAATGATCGTCGGCCTTTGTGCCGGTCTTGGCGTCGGCCTTAGCGGACACATGCAGGCTGAGCACTTGATGGAATCACAGCCGATGAAAATGGCTGCCAGTGAAGGACTTTGGGAAGACAGCGGCGACCCTGCTGCTTGGACGGCTTTTGCTACGATTGATACAAAAAATGAAAAAAGCTCAAACGAAATCAAAGTTCCTTATGCATTGAGCTACTTGGCTTATCAGAAATTCAGCGGAAGTGTCAAAGGGATGAAAACACTTCAGGCTGAGTACGAAAAAATATACGGAAAAGGCGACTACATTCCGCCTGTCAAAACGACTTTCTGGAGCTTCCGCATCATGGTTGGCGCAGGTGTTGTCATGATTCTTGCTGCGTTAGGCGGCCTTTGGTTAAACCGGCGCAAAAAGCTTGAAAACAGCAAATGGTATTTGCGCATTATGATCGCATTGATTTCCTTCCCGTTTCTTGCGAACTCCGCGGGCTGGATTATGACAGAAATCGGGCGTCAGCCGTGGACGGTCATGGGCTTGATGACAACTGCTCAATCCGTGTCGCCTAACGTAACGGCGGGCTCCCTGTTATTCTCAATCATCGCATTTGGTGTGATGTACTTGATTCTGGGTGCACTGCTTGTCTTCTTGTTCATCCGTGAGATCAAAAAAGGTGCGGAGCATAGTGATCATCACGATGTTCCTGTAACAACAGATCCATTTAGTCAGGAGGTATACCATGGCATCTCTTCATGATCTTTGGTTTATACTCGTTGCTGTATTGTTTGTAGGATTTTTCTTTTTGGAAGGCTTTGATTTCGGGGTCGGCATGGCGACCCGTTTTCTTGGCCATAATGAGTTAGAACGCAGAGTGCTGATCAACACGATCGGGCCGTTTTGGGACGCGAATGAAGTATGGCTTTTGACTGGTGCAGGCGCCATTTTCGCGGCGTTTCCGAACTGGTATGCAACGATGCTGAGCGGTTATTACATTCCGTTTGTCATTGTGCTGCTTGCGTTAATGGGCCGCGGGGTTGCGTTTGAGTTTCGCGGCAAGGTTGATCATTTAAAATGGGTAAAGGTTTGGGACTGGGTCGTTTTCTTCGGCAGTCTGATTCCTCCATTTGTGCTTGGTGTGCTGTTCACGACATTATTCCGCGGGATGCCGATTGATGCCGATATGAACATTCACGCACATCTATCCGATTATATCAATGTATACTCTGTACTTGGCGGTGTGACTGTAACACTTCTTTGCTTCCAGCATGGATTAATGTTTATCACGCTGCGTACGATTGGTGATTTGCAAAATCGCGCCCGGAAAATGGCGCAAAAGATAATGGGTGTTGTTTTTGTAGCGGTTCTTGCCTTCGCGGCCCTTTCTGCCTATCAGACAGACATGTTTACTCGCCGCGGCGAGATTACCATTCCGCTCGTTGTTTTGATTGTCATCTGCTTTATGCTCGCGGCTGTATTTATCCGTAAGAAAAAAGACGGCTGGACATTTGGGATGACAGGCGCGGGGCTGGCGCTGACTGTAGGAATGATCTTTATTTCATTATTCCCTCGGGTGATGGTCAGCTCGCTTCAAAGCGCGTACGATTTAACAGTAGCTAACGCTTCTTCCGGTGATTATTCGCTTAAAGTCATGTCAATTGCAGCATTAACGCTATTGCCGTTTGTCATCGGCAGTCAGATCTGGAGCTATTATGTCTTCCGGAAGCGCGTCAGCCATAAGGAGCCTATGACTTATTAATGGGAAAAGACCTGTTTCGATATAAAGGAATGAAGCGGATTCTCACCGTGATTACTTGTTTAACGCTGATTCAGACAGCCGCTATTATTATGCAGGCAGAGTGGCTGAGTGAAGCCGTAACCGGACTGTTCAACGGGAAGAGCATTGCCTCCCTGTTTCCGGTGATCGGCTTTTTCCTTATCGCTTTTGTCGCCCGGCACGGGGTGACGGTGGCGCGCCAGAAAATCGTCTATCAATATGCCGCCCGGACAGGGGCAGATTTTAGAAAAAGTTTTCTTGATCAGCTGTTCCGATTAGGCCCCCGCTTTGCAAAGAAAGAGGGGACGGGGCAAATGGTGACCCTAGCGATGGAAGGCATCAGCCAGTTCCGCCGCTACCTTGAGCTGTTTCTGCCGAAAATGGTCAGTATGGCGATTGTGCCTGCGGCGGTTGTCATTTATGTGTTTTTTCAGGATCGCACATCAGCCGTCATTTTAGTTGCTGCTATGCCGATTCTGATCATCTTTATGGTTCTCCTCGGCCTTGTCGCACAGAGAAAAGCGGATCGTCAGTGGAAATCCTATCAGAGACTTTCCAATCATTTTGTTGATTCTCTTCGCGGGCTGGAGACATTGCGTTTCCTAGGTTTGAGCAAGTCGCACAGCAAAAATATTTTCTATGTTAGTGAGCGGTATCGGAAAGCAACGATGAGCACGCTTCGGGTGGCATTTTTATCTTCATTCGCCCTTGATTTTTTCACGATGCTGTCGGTGGCGACAGTCGCAGTGTTTCTGGGCCTGCGCCTCATTGACGGCGATATTTTGCTTGGCCCGGCTTTAACGGCGCTTATTCTCGCACCTGAATATTTTCTGCCGGTGCGGGAAGTGGGGAATGATTATCATGCAACGCTGAACGGACAGGAAGCAGGCAAAACCATTCAAGAGATTTTGTCGCAGCCTGGTTTTAAAGAAGAGGCGCCGCTTCAGCTTGAGGCTTGGTCCGATCAGGATGAGCTGAAGCTGTCAGGTGTGTCAGTCGGCCGGTCGGTGTCCGATATTGATCTGTCATTCAAAGGCAAGAAAAAAATCGGCATCATTGGTGCAAGCGGTGCGGGAAAATCAACTTTAATTGATATCCTCGGCGGTTTTTTGGAGCCGAATGGCGGTACGATAGAGGTCAATGGTTCAGAACGGTCCCACTTGCAGGACGGCAGCTGGCAGAAAAACCTCCTTTATATCCCGCAGCATCCGTACATTTTTGATGATACACTGGCGAACAACATTCGCTTCTATCATCCAAGCGCTTCGGCTGAGGATACTGCCCGCGCAGCTGCCGCGGCGGGACTGGCGGAGCTGGTGGACAACCTTCCGGACGGATTAGAGGGACGGATCGGGGAAGGCGGCCGGGCGCTCAGCGGCGGCCAAGCCCAGCGTGTCGCGTTGGCCCGCGCCTTCTTGGGAAACCGCCCGATCCTGCTGCTGGATGAGCCGACCGCCCATCTAGATATCGAAACAGAATATGAAATAAAAGAAACGATGTTGGATTTATTTGAGGATAAGCTCGTCTTTCTCGCGACTCACCGCCTTCACTGGATGCTCGATATGGATGAAATTATCGTGCTGGACGGGGGCAGGATTGCGGAAATCGGGACTCACGATGAATTGCTGGAGAAAAACGGTGTGTACACCAAACTCGTGGAGGCACAACTGGGGGAAAGAGCATGAAGAAAGAAGAATGGATTCTGCCGTATATCAAGCAAAATGCCCGCCTGTTCGTTCTGGTTATCTTTTTGGGCGCGGTGACAATTTTTTCTGCTGCTTTTCTCATGTTCACCTCAGGTTTTTTGATCTCTAAGGCGGCGACAAGACCGGAAAACATCCTGCTTATTTATGTGCCGATTGTCGCTGTGCGCACCTTTGGGATTGCACGGTCTGTGTCACGGTATGTGGAACGCCTCGTAGGCCATCACATCATTTTGAAAATCGTGTCCGACATGCGCGTCCGCCTCTACAACATGCTTGAGCCGGGTGCCTTGCTGCTGCGTTCCCGTTTTCGCACGGGGGATATGCTCGGCATTTTGTCTGAGGATATTGAGCATTTGCAGGATGCCTTCTTAAAAACAATTTTTCCTGCCATCTCGGCCTTGCTCCTGTATGCTGTTTCAGTGATTGCGCTCGGCTTCTTCTCTTGGCCGTTTGCCATATTGCTTGCGCTTTATTTGTTTGTTCTTGTTGTATTGTTTCCGGTTGTGTCTTTGCTCGTGACGAGAGCGAAGAATGCGAAGCTGAAAAGCGGACGGAATGTGCTGTACAGCCGTCTGACAGATGCTGTGATGGGTGTCAGCGACTGGATGTTCAGCGGACGCCGGCATGCGTTTATTGATGCCTATGAAAAAGAGGAACATGATTGGTTTGAGCTTGAACGGAAAAAACAACGCTTTACAAGATGGCGGGACTTTGCTGCGCAATGCCTTGTCGCCGGCCTAATTTTGCTGATGCTGTTTTGGACGGCGGGGCAGCATGCAGACGGCGAACTCGCCAAAACGATGATTGCGGCTTTTGTCCTTGTGGTGTTCCCGCTGACGGAAGCCTTTCTGCCGCTTTCAGATGCTTTGGGCGAAGTGCCTGGCTATCAGGATTCCATCAGACGCATGAACAAGGTGGCTCCTCAACCGGAGGCGTCACAAACAGAATCAGCGGCTGAAACGCTCGATCTCCATGATGTCACACTGTCATTTCGTGATGTGGCGTTTTCTTATGACAACAGCAGCCAAGTGCTGCACAACTTTTCCTTTACGTTGCGCCAAGGAGAAAAGATGGCGCTGCTCGGCCGGAGCGGGTCCGGGAAATCTACATCGCTCGCATTAATCGAGGGCGCTTTGAAACCGGGCTCAGGATCTGTGACGTTAAACGGTGTGGAGACATCGCTGTTAAAGGATCAGATTGCTGATGCGGTGGCCGTGTTAAACCAAAAACCGCACCTGTTCGATACAAGCATTCTGAACAACATCAGGCTTGGAAACGGAGAAGCAAGTGACGAGGATGTGCGCCGCGCCGCAAAACAGGTAAAGCTGCATGACTACATTGAGTCACTGCCTGACGGATATCACACTTCTGTTCAGGAAACGGGGATTAGGTTTTCCGGAGGAGAGCGCCAGCGGATCGCACTTGCGCGGATTTTGCTGCAGGATACGCCGATCATCATCCTTGATGAGCCGACAGTCGGCCTCGATCCCATCACTGAGCGTGAATTGATGGAAACGGTGTTTGAGGTGCTGAAAGGAAAAACGATTCTATGGATTACGCACCACCTTGCGGGAGTGGAAGCGGCCGATAAAATCGTGTTTCTCGAAAATGGCAAAACAGAAATGGAAGGAACGCATGAAGAACTGCTGGCGGCAAACGAACGATATCGCCGACTGTATCATCTTGACGTTCCTGTAAAATAGAAGACAGCCCCTAAGGCTGTCTTTTTTTGTTTGAAATAGAAAAGGTGCAGGAAAAATAGGAAGAGAAAGCAGAGGAGGGATAGAGATGAATATTCCAATTTGGACGGAGGAGCATGTGAGGGCCTCGCTCCCTGAAAGAGAGACGGAAAGCCATAAAGGCACGTACGGTACTGCATTGCTGCTGGCGGGAAGCGACGACATGCCGGGCGCAGCGCTTCTTGCGGGGCTTGGGGCCATGCGGAGCGGGCTCGGAAAGCTTGTCATCGGTACGTCTGAAAGCGTGATCCCGCTGATTGTTCCTGTTCTGCCGGAGGCGACCTATTGGCGTGACGGCTGGCAAAAAGCGGCTGACGCTCAGCTTGAAGAGACGTACCGGGCCATTGCCATCGGACCGGGGCTTCCGCAAACCGAAAGTGTTCAGCAGGCAGTTGATCATGTGCTTGCGGCGGATTGCCCCGTTATTTTGGATGCCGGAGCGCTGGCGAAGCGTACATATCCGAAACGGGAGGCGCCCGTCATCCTCACGCCGCACCCGGGCGAGTTTTCCCGCATGACAGGGGTACCGGTGAAGGAATTGCAAAACAAAAGAGCGGAATATGCAAAGGAATGGGCGGCTCAGCTGCAGGCTGTCATTGTGTTAAAAGGGAATCAAACCGTTATCGCATTTCCCGATGGTGACTGCTGGCGCAACCCAACCGGAAACGGGGCACTCGCCAAAGGCGGAACCGGTGACACGCTGACGGGCATGATATTGGGCATGCTTTGCTGCCACGAAGACCCGAAGCATGCCATATTAAACGCAGTCTATCTGCACGGTGCGTGCGCCGAGCTCTGGACGGACGAGCACTCCGCTCATACGCTGCTCGCTCACGAGCTTTCTGATGTGCTGCCTCGTGTGTGGAAGCGATTTGAATGATAAAAAGCTGTCTTCATAGAGAAGACAGCTTTTCTTGATAACTCCGTTTTTTCAGACGCGGTTTCATCAATACATAATAAAGAACAGAAGGCACGGCCAAGCCGACAATCCATGCGATATCTCCGCCTCCAAACATTTTGGCAAGCGGTCCAATGTAAAAGGACGTATTGATAAACGGGATTTCAAGCAAGATGGACAGGACGAACGCAATCGTGGTAATCCAATTGACTTTTCCATACGGCCCGTTCACATCAAACATGGCTTTGACTTGATAGTTTCCGTGGCGGACGAAGTAGTAATCGACTAAATTGATTGCCGTCCAAGGTATTAAGAAATAACTGATGAAAAAGATAAAATTCAAAAACAGCTCCATAAAATTGCTTTGCCCGAGAAGGCTTAAGACTGTGCCGACAAGCGTGACGCCGAGGATCATGATGATTCTGACTTTGGGCGTGACTTTTAACTTCAGAAACGGCTCAAGCGTTGTTGTTGTAGACATGAAAGCTCCATACAGGTTAAAGACATTGATCGCCATTTGCCCAAATAACACAATGATTAGCATAATAAACGAGAAAGGGCCAAACAATTGGACAATCTGGCTGCCTGAGTTTGCCGTAAAGTCAGGCAGTGCTGTCGTCAGCAAAGCGCCGAGCAGCATCATCCAGATGGAGCTGACAGATGTACCTGCATAGCTGTACCAAAATGTTTGAGAAGCCGGTGTTTTAACTGGCAGATATCTAGAATAATCGGCAACATACGGTGCGTATGCAAGCTGCCACGTCGCGACTGCGCTGACCGCCACCAAGAAAATTGGCAGATCAACCACTCCGGGAATCCAGCTGCCTGCCGGAATCGGCAATTGGAAAATGAGTATCGTTGCAGCAAAAAATACAGCAAAAGAGGTCCAAGAAAGGATTTTTTGCATTTTGTGAATCAAATCATGGCCGAAAATGGTGAGTAAAAAACATACGGCGCTTAAGCCTATAATGCTCCATGATCCCGGGATGGGAACAAAGCTGCTTAAGGTTCCAGCCGCCAGAATCGTGCTGCTTGCGAAGAAACCAAGGTAGATAAACATAACTAAGAAGAGGGGAAGAATCGCTCCAATTACGCCGAATTGGGCACGGCTTTGAATCATTTGCGGGATGCCAAGCTGAGGGCCTTGCGCGGAATGAGACGCCATAAATATGGCACCGATTAAGGTTCCGCAAATAATAGCGGCAACACTCCAAAACAGATTAAGTCCCATTGCAACGGGAATCGTGCCAGTCACTAACGTGGTGATATGCATATTAGCCCCGAACCATACGGGAAATAAATCTTTCGCTTTACCATGTCTTTCTTCATTCGGAATATATTCAATCGTTCGCCTTTCTACTTTCAATGCATCGTCCTCCATATATAATGAAATTTTGAAATTGACATAAAAACATAGCTTAACAGACTGTACCTCGCTTTACAAATTTAGATGTTCACGAAAACCGATGAGAAGCCAGTGAAGTCAATAGATCAAAAGAATTATAAAAAAAATGAACGCTTTTGAATCCGGTGTCGTCTCATAAGGCAGAAAAACAAAAAAGGGGGGATCGCGGCTATTGGATACACATGAAGAACACCAGCTGATTCAACAGGCAAAAGAGGGAGACGACGAGGCGTTTACAGCCCTTTTCCACTATCATTATTCTTTTTTATATAAATATTTGTTGAAGCTCTCTCTTCACCCTGATCTCAGCGAGGAACTTGTTCAGGAAACCTTTCTCAAAGGATACATTCATTTAAGAAGCTTCCAAGGCCGTTCCAAATTCTCCACGTGGCTGATTTCTATTGCTTCGAGGCTCTATCTCGATCACCAGAAAAAGAGAAAGAGAGAATGGAAACGGAATCAGGCGGTTACGGAGGAAGCAATCCGCAAGATCAAGTGGGACGTGTCAGCGAAAGGGGAAGAATGGAGCGAAGCGCTTGATCTGTTTTCAAAGCTGGACCCTAAACTGCGCACGCCAGTTTTATTAAGGCATTACTACGGCTATACCTATGCAGAAATCGGGCTGATGCTGCAGATCAGAGAAGGCACGGTAAAGTCTAGAGTCCATAAAGGGCTCCAGCAAATCAGAAAGGAGTGGGACGATGAATAAAGAAAAGCTTTCTATTCATTTAAAATCAGAATTGCAGAAAATTGATCAAACAGCCAATCCCTCTATACCAGATCAAAAAGAACTGCTTTACCAGCTATTACAAATGAAAGCTGAACGCAGAAAAAAACTGCTGAAAGAGATCATCTTATTTGTATTCTGCGCGCTGATGGTTGTGAGTGCGGCAATCCTGACATTCACTCAAGCTCCCGCTGTATTTATCGTAATTCAGGTTTGTGTGTTTGCGGTGCTGCCGATTTTGATTGTGACCGAGAAAAAAAGACAGCTCGGGGAATGCGAGGTGGAGCGCCGATGACACAAACAGAAATGATCATAACGGCTGCGGCTTATCTCATCGTATTGGCGCAGGGAATCTTTTTATTTATTGATGCGAAAAAACGAAATCGCATGGCATGGGTTTGGGGGATTGTCGGACTAATCACAGCACCGATGCCTCTGGTTTGCTATTACTTTTTTGTTATTAGGCCGGACCGGAAGAAAAGGGGGATCAAGCAATGAATATTTCTTGGGAAATGATTTTGCCGCTAATTGTATTGCAGCTTGTGCTGGCGGTGTTCGCTCTCATCAGCTGTATAAAGGAAGAGCGGACAAACGGGCCAAAGTGGATGTGGGCTGCAATTATTGTATGTATCAATATTATCGGGCCGATTTTATTTTTTACCGTCGGCAGAAAGCAAAGGTGAGAGGGCATGCTGTCTATTGAGTCATTATGCAAATCGTATCGGCATCATCAAGCTGTAAAGAATGTCAGTTTTCACGTAAATGAAAACGAGTGTGTTGCACTATTAGGTCCCAATGGAGCCGGTAAAACCACAACGCTGCAAATGCTGGCCGGGCTGCTTTCGCCAACCTCTGGAACCATCAAGCTGTTAGGGGAGAAAAAACCCGACAGGCGTTTGATTGGGTACCTCCCGCAGTATCCTGCTTTTTATTCGTGGATGACCGCAAATGAATTTTTAACCTTTGCCGGGAGACTGTCCGGGCTTTCGAAGAAAAAATGCCAAGAGGAGATCGGCGGGATGCTGGAATTTGTCGGCTTGCAGGAATCCGCGCACAAAAGAATCGGCGGCTATTCAGGCGGCATGAAGCAAAGACTCGGGCTGGCACAGGCGCTGCTCCATAAACCGAAGCTGTTGATATTGGATGAACCGGTGTCTGCTCTTGATCCATCAGGACGGTTCGAGGTGCTGGACATGATGCGAGAGCTGAAGAAGCATATGGCTGTCCTGTTTTCTACACATGTTTTGCACGATGCGGAGCAGGTATGTGATCAGGTGGTGATCATGAAAAACGGGGAGATTTCATGGAAAGGCGAATTACAGCAGCTGAAGAAACAGCATCAAACGAACGTTTTCACCCTTACAGTGAAAGAGAAGCTGAAGGGCTGGCTTGAAGAGAAGCCTTACGTCTCAGCTATTGTCTATATGAATCCGTCTCAAGCTGTTTTCGAGCTGCCTGATATACAGGCTGGCCGGACATTGCTGAGTGATTGTATCCGAACGGGCTTGACTGTCACTCATTTTGAACAGAAAACGGAGTCGCTTGAAGACGTCTATCTAAAGGTGGTGCACGCATGAAGGTGATGATAACGCTATTGCAGAAAGAATGGCTCGATGGGTGGAAAAGCGGCAAGCTGATCTGGCTGCCGATCGCAATGATGATTGTCGGGTTGACACAGCCGCTGACCATTTATTATATGCCGGAAATTATTGAACACGGAGGAAACCTTCCTGACGGCATGAAAATCAGTTTTACGATGCCTTCCGGGTCTGAAGTGATGGTCAGCACGCTTTCTCAATTCAACACGCTTGGCATGGCTCTGGTCATCTTCAGCGTCATGGGCAGCGTGGCGAATGAAAGAAATCAAGGCGTAACGTCGCTGATCATGTCACGGCCTGTGACGGCAGCCCATTATATCGTGAGCAAATGGCTCACCCAAAGCGTGATCGGCATTGCGTCATTTGCAGCTGGATACGGGCTTGCTTATTATTACGTCCGGCTGCTGTTTGAGGACACATCATTCAGCCGTTTTGCCGTAAGCCTTGGCCTCTACGCTCTTTGGATCATGTTTATTGTGACTGCCGGCCTTGCCGGAAGCACGATGTTTCGGTCTCTCGGAGCAGCCGCGGCTGTCGGGATCGGGCTGACAGCTGCAGTTTCCTTTGCTGTTTCGCTATTTCCTGATGGTGCGAAATGGCTTCCGGCTGCGCTTTGCAAGCAGGCGGAGCATATCCTTCTTCATGGAGAGCGGGCGGATTTTTTCGGATGGTCGCTCACATTCTCCATTTTGTGCATCGTGCTTCTGGCCATGTTTTCAGTATGGCGCTTCCGGCGGTATGAAAGCTATTAATTGATCATGTTACGCTTTTGCACAAGCATTACAAGAAAGGCGGCAAATGCCAGCGACCCGGCTCCATAAAAAACCTCGGCCAGCCCGAAAAGCTGTGCGGTTTTTCCTGCAAGAAGGGGACCGAGGAAGATACCCAGCGCATAAAACGATTGATAAAACCCCATAACCGACATTTTCAAACGGGCAGAACTGATATCGACGACAAGGCTTAGCAGCAGAGGAAATACGAAACCGAGCGCCAGCCCGATGCAGGCGTGTGTGATGCAAACTGTGAACAATGTAGCTGAAAAAGGAACGAATAGCAAACAGACTCCGGTGACAGCAAAACTGATGAGCATCACCGAGTAAGCGATTCGGCTTGTGAAACGCAGAAACACGAAGCTTAATGTGGCGGCTGCGTGAGGGAGGAAAAAGGCGCTCATCACCCAAAGCAGCTCCGCGTCGCCCATTCCGAGCTGATTAATGAAAAGCGGTGTAAATCCAAACACTGTCATAAATAATACCGCATGGGCCGTCATGGATAGAATGGTGAAAAGCTTCAGCTTCGGCAGCTGGAATGTGTCTTTGATGTATTGCGGCACACGGATTGTATCACGGTTCGCGGGAGGAGCCGACGGATCTTTAATAAAACAGCAGATCACCAGACCGGCGGCAGAGGCTGCGAGCGCCATCCAAAATGGAACCTGCCTGCCTAAGTGGGCTGCCGCAAGCCCGCAGAACACAATACTGACAAACTGAGGCATGACGGTGAAAAACTGCATGATGCCCATTGCTTTGGATGCATTGTCATTGTTGAAATAATGCGCGTATAAAATGGTCGCCATTACCCACATGGAAGCGGTTATCCCTGCAAACAGCCGGGCGGCCAGCACGAAGAAGAAAGAATCAAACATCAGAAAAAGCAGGCTGCTGAGGACGGAAAACCCAAACCCGGCAATTAACAATTGCTTGCGCAGAGAAAACAGGATGTCTGACAGAAGGCCGAGCGGGAATCGCAGAAGGATTTGCGTAACGCCGTAGCTGCCGAGAATGATGCCGATTGCGCCGTATGAAAAGTGCAGATCCTCCAAATACAGGCTGAATACAGGAACATAAATATAACCTGAGAACCAAAAACAAAATACCATACATAAAAAAACGGCGTGATCTAAAGCGCCGATTGTTTTTTTCTGAGGAATCATGTCCTGCTGTAATTCCATCGTTTCTCTCCACCCCTTTCCTTCCAGTACAACACAATTGCTGAAAGCGTTTCAATAGAAAAACAAAAAAACAGGACTTCAAAAAAGCCCTGTTTGTTGTTTTTAATACGGATCAGACGGATGGCTTTCCTGTTCAGCCTGCCTTGCAGCCTGTTCAGTCTCTGTTGTGCCGATCGGTCCGTTGCTGTTGTTTTCTGAGACTTTTTTCAGACCTTCCGCCACGCGTTTTCCATAGTCCGGATCAGCTTTTGTGAAATTTTCAATCATCTGATCCTGGATTTCTTTTCGGCATGTAGAAAGCGTATTAACTAGATTCGTGATCAATTCGTTCCGTTCAAATTCGGTAAATCTCCGGTACGTTTCTCCGGCCTGTCCGAAGTTGTTCGTTCTGTCGATCGCTTCACGTTTTACATCACCTTCGACATGCGGAGTATGATCTTTTCCATCCTGCTTCGCTTCCTTTAGCCCGCCCATAATCGATGGTTCATAGTTGACGTGCGGGTTTTGGCCTTCTGCTCTATCGACCCGATATTGCATTTGCCCGCCTTCCTGGTTGGTGGCAACATGCTTTTTCGGCGAGTTGATCGGAAGCTGCAGGTAATTTGCGCCAACACGGTAGCGCTGTGTATCAGAGTAGGCAAACGTCCGCCCCTGAAGCAGCTTGTCATCTGAGAAATCAAGTCCGTCAACAAGCACTCCCGTTCCGAATGAAGCTTGTTCCACTTCTGCATGGTAGTTTTCCGGGTTTTTGTTAAGCACCAATTTGCCGATCGGTTTCCATGGGAAATCGTCTTTATACCACAGCTTTGTCGGATCGAGTGGATCAAAGTCCAGTTCAGGATGCTCATCATCGCTCATGATTTGAGCATACACTTCCCATTCCGGATAATCTCCATTTTCAATCGCTTCATACAAATCCTGTGTAGCATGGTTAAAGTTTTTCCCTTGAATCTCTTCCGCTTCCTTCTGTGTCAGGTTGCGGATGCCCTGCTTCGGTTCGAAATGGTATTTCACGAGAACGGCTTTGCCTTCCTCATTCACCCATTTATAGGCGTGTACGCCCGAACCCTGCATTTGCCGGTAGTTGGCTGGGATGCCCCAAGGCGAAAACAAGAAGGTGATCATATGTGTCGCTTCAGGAGACTGAGAAATGAAGTCGAAAATACGTTCACCATCTTGGATATTGGTCACTGGGTCAGGCTGAAACGCGTGCACAAGATCCGGAAATTTAAGCGGGTCGCGGATAAAAAAGATTTTCAGATTGTTCCCGACCAAATCCCAGTTTCCGTCTTCGGTATAAAGCTTAAGGGCAAAACCGCGCGGGTCTCTCAATGTTTCTGGTGAGTGTTTTCCATGATTTACCGTAGAAAAACGGACAAATGCCGGCGTTTTCTTGCCTTTTTCCTGAAAAAGCTTGGCCCGGGTGTACTTTGAAATCGGCTCGTCTCCAAAGCTTCCGTAAGCTTCAAAATACCCGTGTGCACCCGCTCCTCTGGCATGAACAACCCGCTCAGGGATGCGTTCACGGTCAAAGTGGCTGATTTTTTCGAGAAAATCGTAATTCTCAAGTGTTGTAGGTCCTCTGTTCCCGACAGTTCTCACATTTTGGTTGTCAGTGACAGGGTGCCCCTGTCTATTCGTTAAGGTATCCTCTGATTCGTTTTCCCCGGATGTCTTATGAGAAAGCGCATCCTCGCTGCTTTGGGCATTTGTTCCGTGATGTTTGTTTTGATGATCATCTTTCATTGGTTGACCCTCCTTTTTAGAACGGTAACAATATTCCCTTAATGGAAAGATTTTAAAACAGCCGTTTTTTTTTATCGGGGTCGGGAATGGTACAATGTACAAAAATCGGTAAAAGGAGAGGTCGATTCGTGACGAGAGAAAAAAATCCGCTGCCCATCACGTTTTACCAAAGAACCGCCCTTGAGCTTGCCCCGGCGCTTCTCGGCTGCCTTCTGGTAAAAGAAACAGACGAAGGCACAGCGTCAGGCTATATTGTGGAAACAGAAGCCTATATGGGCGCCGGAGACAGAGCGGCCCACAGCTTTAATAACCGCCGGACGAAACGGACTGAGATTATGTTTGCAGAAGCTGGGCGGGTGTATACATACGTGATGCACACCCATACATTGCTGAATGTCGTTGCCGCAGAAGCAGATGTCCCGCAAGCGGTATTAATCAGGGCCATTGAGCCTCATGAAGGCCAGCTGTTAATGGAGGAGAGAAGGACGGGCCGGCATCCGAGGGAATGGACAAACGGGCCCGGAAAGCTGACGAAAGCGCTTGGCGTCACGATGAATGACTACGGACGCTGGATCACGGAACAGCCGCTTTACATCGAAGGCGGGTATACACCGGAAGAAATTTCAACCGGCCCGCGTATCGGCATCGACAACAGCGGAGAGGCGCGCGATTATCCGTGGCGTTTCTGGGTGACGGGAAACAGGTACGTGTCGCGGTAGCATGTTTAAGCAAAAGGCAATCAGGGGAATGGTTGAGAAAAAAGAAGGGAGAATCGGAGCTTTGAAAAAGATGATAAAAACCGTTATCAAATGGGCGCCGGTCATTTACCCGATTGTGCGAAAAATCATGAAGGATCGCAAGGCGTCTAAACGAAAGAATATGTCCGCATCCCGAACAGCCGGCTGACCCCGGCTGTTTTTTATAGGTCAGTTTTCCCTCTAGCCCTCCCGATGTTCATTGACTTGCCATTCCCGCCATTATAGAATTTATATACATTTCGCATTCCTTCATCATCCTTTCTGCCTATTCACTTATCCCTGCATCTACTTGATAGGAGGTTTTTCTCATGCTTCATGGGCGACTTCGTGATATTCTGCGCTTGCTGATGGCGGCTGAAGCCCCGGTGACAAGCTCGTTTTTTGCCGCGCAATTAAATGTGACGACGCGGACGGTCCGCAATGATATAAAGGAACTGCAAGGTGCGCTAAGCGGCTATGGCGCCTATGTCCAATCGGTAAGAGGCTCAGGTTACAAACTCCGCATTCATGACGAGCAGACATTCAGAACGCTGCTGCAAGATGTGTTTCAGCAAAAAAAAAGCCTGCCGGTATTGCCGGAGGAGAGAATGGCCTATCTCACAAAACGGCTGCTGCTGGCGGAGCATTACCTCAAGCTCGATGAACTGGCTGAGGAACTATTTATCTCAAAATCTACACTCCAAACGGATTTAAAAGAAGTAAAGAAACGGCTGCTGCCGTACCGCATCGTCATGGAAACACGCCCAAATTACGGCTTCAAGCTGCGCGGGGACGAGGTGCAGATGAGGTACTGTATGGCGGAGTACATTGTCGATGAAAGAGAAACGGAGATTGATATTCTGAATGAAAAGGCTGATATTTTGCCAAATGAAGAAATCGAGATCATCCGTTCCGCCATCCTGAAAAAAATGAAAAACGACCGCATCCCTCTGTCCAACTTGGGACTGAATAACCTCATCATCCATATCGCCATTGCCTGTAAACGGATCAGAACGGAAAACTATGTATCTCTTTTCCCGGAAGATATGGATCACATCCTGCATCAAAAAGAATATCAGGCTGCCGAAGCCATTGTAAAAGAGCTGGAATCAGAACTTGCCGTTACATTTCCGAAAGACGAGACGGCCTATATCGCCATGCATCTCCTCGGCACAAAACGAATGACACAACCACAATGCGGGGAGGACATATTTTCAATAGACGAGGAAACCGATCAGCTGACATTTGCGATGATTGAAGCCGTTGATCGCGAAATGAAGCTCGGCATCCTGCATGACAAAGAGCTGAAAATCGGCTTGGCGCTACATGTGAAGCCGGCGGTCAGCCGTAACCGATACGGCATGAACCTTCGAAATCCGATGCTGGCAGCGATCAAGGAACATTATCCTCTCGCTTTTGAAGCCGGGATCATTGCGGGGATGGTCATAAAGGAACAGACGGGCATCGATATTCATGAAAACGAAATTGGGTATCTGGCTCTCCACTTTGGCGCTGCGATTGAACGGAAAAAAACAGAAAGCCCGCCGAAACGCTGTATCATTGTGTGCGCATCAGGTGCCGGAAGCGCACAGCTACTGCGTGAAAAACTCCGCTCCCATTTCGGCAAGCGGCTCGATATTCTTGGAACGGCTGAGTATTACAGTCTTGACCAAATGTCCTATGAATCCATTGATTTTGTCATCAGCACCATCCCGATCAAAAAAGAGCTCCCTGTACCAGTGCTAAAGGTCAACACACTCTTAGGCGGGACTGACTTTACAAAAATCGAATCCATTCTGAGTGATGAAAAAGAAAAAGCCGCCCGCTATCTGAAAAAAGAACTCGTTTTTTTCCAGGAGGATCTGCGCTCAAAAGAAGAAGTGATTCAATTTTTAGGGCAGAAAGCGGTTGATTGCGGCTATGCCGACAAAGAAATCATAGATTCCATTTTTGAAAGAGAAGACATGTCGCCAACGTGCTTTGGCAATCTGGTTGCCATCCCGCATCCGCTCGTTCCGCAGACAAAAACAACGTTTTGGGCCGTCTGTACGCTCAAAAAACCGATAGATTGGGAGGACCAGCGTGTTCAATTTGTCTGTTTGCTTTGTGTCGAAAAGGAGAACAAAGCGGATTTGCAAAGCATGTATAAACTGCTTGGCAGCATTTTGGATGACCCGGCAGCGGTGAACCAGCTGATCAAATGCCGTTCGTATCAAGAGCTTTCGGACGTGTTTGACCAAAAAATGTTGAGCTGACAGCCTGTATATACCTTTTTTCCGTTTCCTGCGGAAAAACCTTGAGTGTTTATGAAAGCGATTTCATAATATGATGATATCAACAGCAGGACATTACAAAATTGATCAAACTCTAGGGGGTCTTTTACATGAATATATTACTCGTATGTGCAGCAGGCATGTCTACTAGCTTATTGGTGAGCAAGATGGAAAAAAGTGCGCAGGAACAAGGAAAAGACTATACCATTTGGGCAGTTTCAGGCGATTCTGTACAAAGTCATATTGATAAAGCGGATGTATTGCTTCTCGGCCCGCAAGTCCGTTATATGCTTCCGCAGCTGAAAAAATTAGGAGAGTCAAAGGGGGTACCAGTAGACGTCATTAATACCGTCCATTATGGCACATGCAACGGGGCGGAAGTGCTGAAATCAGCTGAACAGCTTGGACATGTGTCATAGAGAGGGGCGGGCTATGTGAATAAAGTCAATCAGATCTTAGAAGAAAAGGTCATGCCTATAGCGGGAAGAATTGCGGGGCAGCGTCATTTGCAGGCGTTGCGTGACGGTATCATCCTCACGATGCCGCTGATTATCATCGGTTCCTTTTTCCTCATCATCGGCAACCTCCCGATCCCGGGATACGCTGAGTTTATGGCAAAAACGTTTGGCAGCTCCTGGTCTGAAAAGCTGGCCTATCCAGTTGACGCCACCTTTGAAATTATGGGTTTGGTCGCCGCGTTCGGCATCGCCTACCGGCTCGCCGAGAAATACGGCGTTGATGCCTTGTCGGCCGGAGCCATTTCACTTGCGGCATTTTTGTTAGCAACACCTTATCAAGTGCCGTTCACGCCTGATGGTTCGACGAAAGAGATTATGGTCGGCGGCGGAATTCCGCTCTCGCTGATGGGAAGCAAAGGCCTGTTTGTCGCTATGATTATCGCGATGGTGTCAACAGAGATTTACCGTCTCATTATCCAGCGCAATTTGGTCTTCAAAATGCCGGATGGTGTTCCGCCGGCAGTCAGCAAGTCATTTGTCGCGTTAATCCCCGGCTTTGCCGTCATCTTTCTGATTTGGGCAGCCCGGCTGATAGTTGAAGCGACGCCGTTTGAAAGCCTTCATAATATTGTAAGCGTTTTACTGGGAACCCCGCTTTCCATTCTGGGAGGAAGCCTCGGGGGAAGCCTTGTCGCAGAAGCCGTGAAAATGCTTTTATGGGCCTGCGGCCTTCACGGCGCCAACATTGTCGGCGGCGTCATGGCACCGATTTGGTATGGCGCAATGGATGCCAACCGGATCGCATTCCAAGCCGGTGAGGAGCTTCCTAAGATTTTCACCCAGCAATTTTTCGATATCTGGGTCAATATCGGCGGAAGCGGCGCCACATTGGCGCTGGTTGTCACGATGTTCCTGCGCGCCCGAAGCAAACAAATGAAGCAGCTCGGGAAGCTTGCGATCGGCCCGGCCATCTTCAATATTAACGAACCGATTATTTTCGGAATGCCGATCGTCATGAACCCGATGCTTTTACTTCCGTTTATCATCACGCCGCTTATCACACTGACACTCACTTACATCGGAATGAGTACCGGCCTTGTCGCCAAACCGGCGGGGATCGCAGTGCCGTGGACCATGCCGCCAATCTTTTCAGGCTATTTGGCGACAGGGGGGAAAGTTTCAGGCGCGGTCATGCAAGCCATTAATATCGCCGTATCCTTTGTTGTCTACTATCCGTTCTTCAGAATGTGGGATAAACAGAAGCTGAAAGAAGAAAACGATTTGGAACTGGTCCAAACGCCTGCAGCATCAGATGACAAAGAAGCGGCTCTGTAGAGAAAGGAAGTGAATCGCGTGAATGAAAAAATGGAGCAAATCATTTTTCAAATTATCCTTCACGGAGGAAACGGAAGGAGCTCCGCAATGGAGGCCATTGCCGCTGCCAAAAGCGGTGACGCAGAAGAAGCGCGGAAAAAGCTTCAAGACGCGGCAGAAGAATTATCAAAAGCCCATCATTATCAGACAGAGCTGATCCAAAATGAAGCGGGCGGAGAAAAAACAGAAATGACGCTTCTGATGGTGCATGCACAGGATCATTTAATGAATGCAATGACAGTGAAGGATCTGGCGGCGGAGATCATTGAGTTATATGAAAAAATCACCGAGCAAAGGGGAGCAAGCATATGACAAAAGGATTAAAGATTGTAACGATTGGCGGAGGTTCAAGTTATACGCCCGAGTTAGTGGAAGGGTTGATTAAACGGTATGATGAGCTGCCTGTCCGTGAATTATGGCTCGTCGATATCCCTGAGGGCGAAGAAAAGCTGAATATTGTCGGCACGCTCGCCAAACGGATGGTTGAAAAAGCCGGCGTCCCGATCGATATTCACCTTACGCTCGACCGGAGAAAAGCGCTGAAAGACGCAGACTTTGTCACGACTCAGTTCCGTATCGGACTTCTGCAGGCAAGAGCCAAGGATGAGCGCATCCCATTAAAATACGGCGTCATCGGCCAAGAAACGAACGGCCCGGGAGGCCTGTTTAAAGGATTGCGCACGATTCCAGTTATCCTGGAGATCGCAAAGGACATTGAAGAACTCTGCCCGAACGCGTGGCTCGTTAACTTCACAAACCCTGCCGGCATGGTGACAGAAGCTTTGCTTCGCTACTCCAACCTGAAGAAAGTCGTCGGTCTCTGTAACGTTCCAATCGGCATCAAAATGGGTGTAGCCAAAGCGCTTGATGTAGATGTGGACCGCGTAGAAGTCCAATTCGCCGGACTGAATCATATGGTGTTCGGGCTGGATGTTTTCTTGGATGGCGTAAGTGTGAAGGATCAAGTCATCGAAGCGATGGGTGACCCGAAAAACGCGATGACGATGAAAAACATCTCAGGCGCAGAGTGGGAGCCAGAATTTTTAAAAGCACTCGATATCATCCCTTGCGGCTACCACCGTTACTATTTCAAAACAAAAGAGATGCTGGAGCACGAACTGGAAGCATCACAAACGGAGGGCACCCGTGCTGAAGTTGTGCAGAAGGTTGAAAAAGAACTGTTCGAGCTCTATAAAGATCCGAACCTTGCGATCAAACCGCCGCAGCTGGAAAAACGGGGCGGTGCGTATTACAGCGATGCAGCGTGTAATTTAATCAGCTCTATTTACAATGATAAACACGACATTCAGCCGGTGAACACGATGAATAACGGGGCAATCGCCAGCATTCCAGACGATTCCGCGGTTGAAGTGAACTGCGTGATGACGAAAAACGGCCCTCAGCCAATTGCTGTCGGCGACTTGCCGGTGTCTGTCCGGGGCCTCGTTCAGCAAATCAAATCCTTTGAACGTGTCGCGGCAGAAGCGGCGGTCACAGGCGACTACCAAACAGCGCTCCTCGCCATGACGATTAACCCGCTCGTTCCGTCCGACACTGTGGCTAAACAGATTTTAGACGAAATGCTGGAGGCGCACAAAGCGTATCTGCCGCAGTTCTTTAACAAAATTGAAGCGTAAAAAAAGCCGGCCATTGAAGGCCGGCTTTTTTCTTACTTATTTGCTTTCAGTCAGCGCTGCAACTTCGGTCGTCCATCCGAATTCGTCTGCGACAGCGCCTTTTTGAATGCCTGTAATCGTGTCATATAGTTTTTTGGCGATTTCACCTGTTTCACCGTTGTTGATCGAAAGTGTTTCATCCTGCCAGATCAGCTCGCCGACTGGGGAAATAACAGCTGCTGTACCAGTTCCGAAGGCTTCTTCCAGGATGCCGTCTTTATGGGCTTGGATGACCTCATCGATCGCAATTTTCCGTTCTGAAACTTGAAGGCCCCAATGCTTAAGCAAGGCGATGACTGAATTGCGCGTAATGCCTTCCAGGATGCTTCCGTTCAGCATCGGCGTTACGATTTCACCGTTGATTTTGAAGAAGATGTTCATGCTTCCGACTTCTTCGATGTATTTCTTCTCAATGCCGTCCAGCCAGAGTACTTGAGAAAATCCTTTCTCTTCGGCTACCTGCTGAGCTTTTAAGCTTGAAGCATAGTTCCCTGCGGTTTTGGCATTTCCCGTTCCGCCTTTTACCGCACGGACAAATTCACTTTCAACAGCGATTTTGACCGGCTTGATGCCTTCTTTGTAATAAGAGCCGACCGGAGAAAGAATGATAAAGAGCTTATACGTATGAGATGCCGCAACACCGAGGAAAGGCTCGGTTGCGATGATGAACGGACGGATATAAAGGGACGTGCCCTCCGCATTCGGAATCCAGTCTTTATCGATCGCGACAAGTTGTTTTAAGCCTTCCAGAACCTGTTCTTCATCAATTTGCGGGATGCAGAGGCGGTCGTTTGATTGATTCAGACGCTCCATATTTTTTTCCGGTCTAAAAAGCAGGACATGGTCATCCTCTGACACGTAGGCCTTTAACCCTTCAAACACGGTTTGGCCGTAGTGATAGACCATTGCGGCCGGGTCCATTGGAATGGGTTGGTAAGGAATGATTCTTGGATCGTACCATCCTTTATCCGCCGCATAGTCCATTACAAACATGTGGTCTGTAAACACTCTCCCGAACGAAAGCTGATTTGGATCTGGTTTTGGTTTTTTTGTTGATGTCAATTCAACGCGAATCGTTTGTTTAGTCATGGTCAATCTCCCTGCTGTTAAATTGTTTATATTATCAAACTTATTTGAAAATAATTTATATTCTATTGTATACCTTCAACAAATATTCGCAATAGGTTTGCTCAAATTTGTAAGAAATTCATAAGAAAAAAGCAGGAGAAATTAATTCTCCTGCGTGTTCATTTGCTCGAACACTCTGTCATAATCGGCCCGAGTGGCATTTCGAAGACCTTCAACACGTTCATTTGTAATCTCTTGTTTGCCTTCCTTCAAGCCGTCCAAGAAATACTGAACATATTCTTCAGCTGAAATGCCGCGGTACGTCAGGCCTTGTTTATCGCGTGATTTTTGGTTTAAGCCCGTGTCAACCATAGGCGGTGCCATTTCAATCACTTCCACGCTCGTGTCGCGGAGCTGGTGTCTCAGCGTAAGCGAGAACGAGTGAAGCGCCGCTTTCGTTGCGCAGTACACCGGATAAACAGCTAACGGGTTAAATGCAAGCCCGGATGTGACCTGAACGATTGCTGCCTCGGGCTGCTTCATCAAATGAGGCGTGAAAAGGGCTGATAAATGGACAGGCGCTTGAAAATTAAGTTCAATTTCATCTCCGTCCACAAAAAGCTCTTCCGTCCCTTTTTTGAAGTCAATTTCCTTTTGAATGCCGGCGTTGTTGACGAGAACATTCAGGTTCGGAAATTCCTTTAAAGCCCATTCATACAATGCTTCCCGCTGCGAACGGTCTGCAACATCACATTGCTTTGTATAGATGTTTGGGAGCTGCTGCTTCGCTTCTGTAAGACGCGCTTCGCTGCGTCCGCAAATGATAACTTCATTGCCAAGTTCCAGCAGGCGCTTGGCCAGTTCAAGCCCGATGCCAGCGGACCCCCCTGTGATTAAAACCGTATTGCCTGTCATCTTCATTGATGTACCACCTCTTACTAGTTGGCTGTGATTCCTTTACTATTTCAAATCTTAGCAGGAAATATGCAGCCGCGTCCTATGAGATGCTCAGGATGACGTCACTTTTCCGGTTTTATAAAACTCGTCAATTGCTTTATCGACATACACCCAGCCTTTCCAGCCGATGTGGATGGTATCTTTCATGAAATACGGGTCATATTCATGTCCTGAAAAATCAGCAACCTGGAAGCCCTTCGCTCTAATCTGCTTATTTACTTTTTTGTAATAATCAGTGCGGCCTTTTTTCGGGAAGCCAGTGTAGTCGTACCATTTTCCATTGACAGGGATGGTGACAAACATAGGCTCTGCACCCGCATCCTTCAGGATATCAAGCATCATTTCAAAATCGCCGTATTCCGGTGACACCGCATACGATTTTCCTTTGTTTTTTCCTTTCAGCTTAGGCACTTTCGGCTTCAGCTTTTTATAAACAGGATTGTCAATGTGAAAATCGTTAGACCCGGAGTGGCGTTTGCCTGATTGATCTGCGAGTTTATTCAATTCAGACCATGACTTATCTTTTACAGACTGAGAGATATAACGCTTTGGCCCGGATGATTCCGTCGTTGAATAATACAGGTCTTTCTTTTCGAGCATGCTGTAATATACTTTTGCGGCCGGCTTCAGCGCGTTCACTTTCCACGTCTGGCCGTTTACGATTGCTTTATACAGCTCGCAAAGAATCGCATCATTTTGTACGGCCTTAAAGCGCAGCATGCGTTTCATCATTTTCTTTTTCACATCAGGGTCGATCTGCTCGTTAAATGCCAAATCAAGCCCTTGCAGCGCAGAATAGTTCGGCGCGAAATGCTGTTCATCAGACCCGCGCTTAATAAACCATTGCGGAGACACGATGAATACGATTTTTTTGCCCTTCAGCTGATCCATATGGGCAGCGAAGTTTAAGGAATGAATCAATGACTGGGACCCGCCTTTGCCGACAAGGTATGGCGTGAACCCCTCATTGTTTACCTGAAAATAATTAGATGGGTGGAACTCGTCCAGCCGGGAAAGCTCAGAAGACCCGTAAATCGGAAGATATGCCGGATCTTTGAGCATTTGATCTTGTAAATATAGCCCTTGAAACATACTCGGGTTCAAGGCGGTTGCTGACTCTTTCACCTGCTTATCAGTGATGAAGCCTGTCAGCCATGAAGATGGAATTGCGATGGCGCCTGCGAATAGAATAAACGCCAAAATAATTGGACCGAAAAAACGCTTTTTCATTATTTCAACTCAGACAGCTGATTTACAATGTTGTTAGGCGTATTCCAAACATCCCGATCAAACTCAGTGATCGGCACTAAAATATCAAAACGGTTTTCAATCGCAAGCAGCAATTCTACTGTTCCAAAAGAATCAAGCAAACCTTCTTCAAAAATTTCAATATCAGGATTTTCCTTTACGATGTCATCCTGGCAAACCTCTGCTAAAACGTCTAATACCTCTTGTTTAAATTCCATAGCTTTCTAATCTCCTTTAATGGTGGTGATGAAATAGTTTTCCTGAGAAAATATAAAACCCGAAGCAAACGAAGTGGAACGTGATCACAATCGCAAGAATGGTTGTCCAGCGATTGGACGGAAGCCATTTGTATTTCTTATTCCACTTCTCGAAAAAGTTGTAACACGTCATCAGCACGGCGTGATAGAGCCCGTAGATGATATATTGCGGCGCGAGCCCGTGCCAAACCCCCATCAGCATAAACAGCAGGAAATACCCGATGTTTGAAACGGCCATACGGTTTTTGATCCACTTTTTCTTTGTCATCCAAAATACGAATCTCATGAACACATAATCTCTGAACCAGAATGACAGAGACATATGCCAGCGATTCCAGAAATCTTTAATATTTTTACTGATAAACGGTTTATTAAAGTTTTCCGGTGATTTAATGCCCATAATATAGCTGACTCCGACGGCAAACATCGTGTAGCCGGCGAAATCAAAGAATAAATACATGCTGTAGCCGTACATGTACAACAGGTTCCCAAGAATCTTATTGTGCGTGATCGCGGGAAGATTCATGATGAAGTACGTATTGATTGCATAGCCGATAATAAACTTGTACAGGAAACCGATAAAGATCTTATGAATCCCTGTATACAATAGGTCGGCGTATTCTTCTTTCGTCCAAGCCTTCTGTTCATCCTTGACGAATCGGCGGTATCTGTCGATCGGACCGGATGAAATCGTCGGGAAAAACAGGATGAAATACAGCAGGCGGTGCAGCGGCAGCTGTTCTTTCAGCAGGCCGTCTCTTGCTTCCATAATCAGCTGAACGCCTTTAAAGGTTAGATACGAAATCCCTAAAAAGCTGATCAGGTTTTCTGGCGGATGATGCGGCTGCGGGTGTGAAAGAAACGGCCATATTTTTGACAGAAATAAAGGCAGAATCGAAGCGATAACAGCTCCGCAAAAGACAAAGCCGCTGTTCGCTTTCTGCCGGTACGCCAGATAGCCGCTGATCAAAAGCACCTGCCATATCGTAAACAGACACAGTGCGATGACCCCGTGTAAGTCGTGCGAAAAAATTAAAGCCAATATAATGATAGATATGAACATGTTGTATGCTTGAAATCTTTTTCCGTTCAGGCCGAGAATGATCGTCGGCAGAAGAAGAATGCCAAGCAGTATAAAGAATAAAAACGAGCTGTAAGGCGTCATACAAGAACCTCTTCGCCGATGCGTTTCCGGTCGATTTTGCCGTTAGCCGTCATTTGAATGTGATCCTGATAAATGAATTTTCTCGGGATCATATACGCCGGAAGGGAAGCGGCAAGCTCTTTTTTAATGGCGCTTGTCAGCTGGAATTCCTTCTGGAACTCATGCTCCTCAGGCACAATAGCAGCGATCAGGTACTCAACTGTTCCGTTTGGCTGATACGGGATCACGACAGCAGAGCGAACGTACTGAGACTGTCTGACATGGACCTCAATTTCCTCCAGCTCCATTCGGTAGCCGTGAAGTTTAATTTGGAAATCCAAACGCCCTTGGCAGAAAATCTGACCATCTTGCATATAACCAGCATCACCCGTCCGGTATGCCCACTGGCCTTCATAAGAGAAAAACGCTTTTTCCGTCAGCTCAGGTTCACCAAGGTAGCCTCGGCTTACGCTCGGCCCTGCGATGACGATTTCTCCTTTTTCTCCTTCAGGAAGCGGCTGTCCCTGTTCATCCATAATGAAAATGTTCATATCAGGTTTGGCGAAGCCCACTGGAAGCGATTCGCTGCGGCTGATGACGTCACTTGTAATTTCAACGGATGTGACAGCCACTGTCGCTTCAGTCGGACCGTACGTATTAAAGATTTTTGCTTTCGGAAAACGCTCAAGCAGCGCTTTTGCAACAGAAACCGGAAGAACCTCTCCGCAAAACATAAATGTGTCCGCTTCAGGCAGCAGGTCCTGTGAAAAACCCGGGTCCATCAGGCACATCTGCACAAAGGAAGGTGTTGATGTCCACACATTCAGCCCGGACTTTTTCAGCTCTTCGAATAAGATTTTCGGCTTATTCACCGCATCCTTTGTCACGCAGTGTAAAGTCCCGCCTGATTGAAGGCACGGATAAAGATCCATGACTGATAAATCAAATGAAAACGGCGCTTGATTTAAAAATGTTTTTCCTCCGTTGACTGGAAAGTCTGCACAAATCCAGTCTGTAAAGCTTTGAAGATTCGCAGCGGAAATCTGCACGCCTTTCGGATTTCCTGTGCTTCCGGAAGTGTAAATGATATAAAACGTCTCGTGTTCCTTGACCCATTGATCTTGGCTGACAGAGCCGTCTGCGTTTTCCAGCAGTTCTTCTGCTGATACCGTCTGAATCTGCTGGCTGACTGCGTCAATTGGATGTCCGGCTGTATGGATCAGCAATTCTGCTCCAGAGCTTTCGATAATTTTCGCAATCCGCTCGGACGGAATGGACAGATCAACCGGAATATAAGGATGACCCGCTTTGACGCTCCCTAAGAAGGAAACGATCATGTGCGGCTCCATATGGCCGTACACAAGGATAGGAGATTTCTTTTCTCCGGAAATGCGTTTTTGAATCGCGGCAGCCGCGCGGTCAGACTGCTCCCATAATTCCTGATACGTGAGCGACTGGCCTTGAGAGCGGAAGGCATCGGTTTGCGGATAAGATTCCGCATGTGTTTGAATAGCATGTAAAAGTTTCATCATTATTCTCTCTCCAATTAGAAATCGTTATAAATATATGAACCGGTATTCGCGGTGTGAAAACCATACATAAAAAACAAAACAAGCAGTATCATCAAATAAAATCCTGTATGACATGTCCACTTGACAGCGGGCTTTTCATACAGCTGTTTCATCAATTGCAGCATATCAAAAATTCCCTTCCCGTTTTTTCGACAATCACATGAGTATTTGACGATTAGATGCTCAAAAAGTTTCATTTTTTCCCTAATCTCCCTCAGATTAATATATCGGCGTCTTCTTTTGAAAATGAATCTTTATACCTGCAAGAGCTTGGGCTGATTCATAAAAGGTAAAGATCTATGGAGACAAAAGATCTTTCTTAACTTTTAAAAAGCGTATTGCACTTAAAAAAATTTTTCTGTAGCTGTTTGTTCAGGTAAAAGCAGAAACCTCATGAAATCGGGGCAGAAAGCGTATAATAAGAAAGAAAACGCCTTCTTGCGGTATCTTGTGAAATGAGGGAGAAGTCATTATGATAGATAAGGAAGCAAAAGGAGTTTTTATCAAGCTGCCGGCTGAAAAAAAGTAAGCCTTTTAATAGAAAGGAAGAGGGAAGATGAACCAAACAAATAAGGGTGAGGGTCAGACAGCGCCGGAAAAAGAAAGCATGGGGCAGATCCTTTGGCAGTTAACCCGTCCTCATACGTTAACCGCATCGTTTGTGCCTGTGCTGCTCGGAACGGTTTTGGCGATGTTTTATGTGAAGGTTGATCTGCTGCTGTTTCTGGCTATGCTGTTTTCTTGCCTATGGATCCAGATCGCGACGAACTTATTTAATGAATACTATGATTTTAAACGCGGGTTAGATACAGCAGAATCTGTCGGAATCGGAGGTGCGATTGTACGCCACGGAATGAAGCCTAAGACGATTTTGCAATTAGCTCTCGCATCATACGGGATTGCCATTTTGCTCGGCGTCTATATTTGCGCAAGCAGCAGCTGGTGGCTCGCTCTAATCGGCCTTGTCGGCATGGCGATCGGATACCTGTATACAGGCGGGCCGCTGCCGATTGCGTACACGCCGTTCGGTGAGTTATTCTCAGGCATTTGCATGGGTTCGGTGTTTGTGCTGATTTCGTTTTTTATTCAGACAGATAAGATCAATATGCAAAGCATTTTGATTTCGATCCCGATTGCGATTCTTGTCGGCGCAATTAACCTGTCGAACAACATTCGTGATATTGAAGAGGACAAAAAAGGCGGACGCAAAACATTGGCGATTTTGATGGGGCATAAGGGTGCTGTCACTCTGTTAGCTGCGTCATTTGCCGTCGCTTATATCTGGGTTGTCGGCCTGGTTATTACCGGTGCTGTAAGCCCGTGGCTGTTTGTCGTCTTTTTGAGCGTGCCTAAGCCGGTTCAGGCAGTGAAGGGCTTCGTCCAAAAAGAAATGCCGATGAATATGATTGTCGCAATGAAATCAACAGCCCAAACGAATACATTTTTCGGATTCCTGCTCTCGATCGGATTATTGATCAGCTATTTCCGATAAAAAGAAAGACCGCTTATTT
>NZ_JAVAXX010000170.1:0-14155 GCF_042709275.1 Bacillus sp. LR_5
GGAAACTTTACTCCGTAAAGTCTTTAAACAAATACGCAATGAAATCAATGAGATTCTAGATAAAGAGCTGTCACGGAATGAATTCACCATTCTGCGAATCCTCAGTGAACAAGGGCCTAAAAAAGTCACCGAATTTGCGCCTATTTTAGAGGTATCGGCAAGCCACATTACGGCTGTGACTGATGCGCTGGTAGAAAAGGAATGGATTACGAGAATCAGATCGAAGGAAGACAGACGCATCATCCGCATTCATATCACTGAAGCGGGCGAAAAAGTCCTTCAGCATTTCAACGAGAAAAAAACGGAATATTTCTTTAAACGTTTTGACTGCTACAGTGACGCCGAACTTGCCTCATTAATCGAGCTCTTCAGCAAACTAGATAAAAAACGGTGAAAAAAAGCACATACCGCTATATATGGGTATGTGCTTTTCTCAGCGCCTCACTTATTTTTCAGTGAACAGTTTCATTGTTTTCCAGCGGCCGTATCTGTAATACAAAAACGCCGCACAGCTGCTTAATAAAAAACTCATTCCGATTCCGAGCCCGATCCCTTTCTGTCCAAGCCAAGCTGAAAATAGAGTTGTGAAAGGATATCTCAAAACCCAAAACGAAATCAAATTTAAAACCAGGACCTGCAGCATCGCTCCCGCAGCTCTGACGATTCCGTTCAGTACGAAATTAATCCCGATAAAAGGATAGAAAAACGCGATCCACCGCAAATATTGTTCACCAAACGCAACCGCATCTGGCTCACTGATAAATAACCTCATGAGGTATTTACCAAATACCCAAATCATAACTGCAATCACCAGCATGCAAGAAATAACAGCCATCACACCTAGCCTTGCAATCGTTCCCACTCTTTTATAGTTTCCGATTCCGATATTTTGCCCTGCCATACTGTTGACCGCCGTACCGGCAGCCATTGCTGGAAGCGTGATGATGCTGTCGAGCCGCTGTACCGCGCCGAAGCCTGATACCACGTGCTCCCCGTATGAGTTGACAACACTCATAATCGCCATCATTCCGCCTGTGATCACCATCATCTGCAGACCGGCTGGAATCCCGAGTTTCATAATCAGCGCGGACTCTTCCCATTTGGGCACTCGCGGAATTGAGAACGGCACAAGCTTGTGTTTGATGACATAGAACAATCCATACAGAAACGCAATGCCCTGTGACAAAATCGTCGAATAAGCAGCTCCCGCTATTCCCATGCGGAACACAGAAATAAAGAGCGGTGCCAACACTGTATTCAGCACAACGGCAAACGCAATAAACCGGAGAGGTGTCTTGCTGTCGCCGAGCGCCCGAAGCACAGTACTGATAAAGTTATAACCAAACAAAAATAAAATGCCGATAAATTGAATCTGTAAATAGGTTTCAGCAAGCGGTATCATTGACTCCGGCGTTTTTAGAAGACGAAGCAAGTGCTCTGACAGAAAAAAACCGGCCGCGCCGAATCCGATGCTTAGACCTGTTAATAAAACGACAAAAGCGTTAATATACGACGCCATTCCTTTTTCATCATCTTTTCCCTTTTGCTGTGACAAAATGGTTAACGTCGCATTGTTAAGGCCCAAAATAAAAGAAAGCACGGTTAAAACAATCGTGCTTGATACTGCTGCTGCCCCTAGAGCCTTTGCCCCCAGTAAATTGCCGATCCACAAACTGTCTATAAATTGAAAGGAAACCTGCAATGCGTTTCCAAGCATAATAGGCGTTGAAAATAGCACAAGCTGTTTCAGCACGTTCCCCTGTGTAAAATCATATGCTTTCATTTTTTCTCCTTGTGTTCTCAAATTTTCGTCAGACCGCACGAAAAAAGAGACGTTGTTTCATGTCTCTTTTTTTCATGATTTATCGGTTTTTTTCCGGTCTCTCATACCGAATGTAAACACCATCACACTTAGGAACAAGGCACAATAGGAAATGTTCAAGTACATTTGGTCCATATCTTCAGCGGCTAGATGATGATAAGCAAGCCAGCCAAAATACAGGGAAAATGTAAAGGATAATAAACTGAAATACTGGTAAATCCGTTTCATTTTCAGTCACCTCTATTGTTTAGGATGGTAATAGGAAAACTCAATTTCATCTTTTTCTAAATTTATTTTATCCGCTTTGACATACATTCCATTCGTTAAAGGCATTTCTGACAGGCGCACTTCAATGCTTTTATCGCCGGGATGAACGTGGACAAATGACGGCAATTCGTAAAAGCTGTCCATATAATTTAACACAAAGCTAATCGGTATACTCAATTTCCCTAACGAAAATTTCGTAACATTCAACTCCACATCGCCATTTTTTTTCACGGTCGGTTCAAAAGCGACAAACGCATCAATGGACGTGGAAAAAGCCTTGATTTTCCCTGCGACATGAACATCATCATCTATCTCTACTTTATAATCAAGCTTGTTTGATGCTTTGTCGTTTAAATATGAGTTGACAAACGCAGCTAATGATTCTTTTGTGCTTGTCACTTGAAATCCATACTCGCTCTCAGATGAATCCTTCACCTGGGCTTGTTCTCCCGGCAGCATAACAAGTGCCATAAAACCAACAGCAAGGATAATATTGATTGCAAGCAATATAAAAAACAGTCGTTTCCACTTATTCATGATGTCACCCTACTCTTTCGGTAATCCTTCTTTTTTAATGGCTTGATAGACGCGCTTCGCGATAAGGGAATAACCCGTACCATTAGGATGAAAATCATCTTCCTCAGAAATTCGGCTGCTGTCACTTTTTTCATTAAACAAGTCGTCGATATGAATGATTTTTGCATGTTTATCTTTTTTCAGCTCTTTTTCAGCAATATGGTTCCAATCAGTGACAACTCCGTTTATTTCATTTAATTCAGATAATGTAAACGTAAACGGATTATACATGCTGACATAAATCAGCTCAGCGTGATCATTCAGCTCTCGAATTTCAGAAATAATTTTTTCAAAACGCTTTTCAAACGGCTTTTCCGCTTCCTCAAACGGTTCAACGGTTAATTGAAGAAAGTTTTGGCGAAGGACTTTCATCAAATCATTACCGCCAATGGTAAAAAAGACATAATCTGCGTCCTTTATGCCTTTTTGAACCTTTTTATCTTTTAGTTTCTCTAATAAATCATCCGAACGGTTCCCTTTCACGGCATAATTTTTTACGTCTACCGTTTTGACTTGCTTATCTGAACGGATGGAATCCGCCACCTTACCGACATATCCCTTTCCGTCGGGATCTCCGACTCCTTCTGTCAGCGAATCTCCGACAGCAGCAATGACAATGTCCTCTTTCGTTTTCGGTTCATGAGCTTTTTGTTTTCCCTCAGATGCTGTACGTATACTCGTACAAGCAGTAAGAAGCAAAATCAAACTGGCCATGAGTGAAAAAATGCGCAGCTTCAATCTTGTTGCTCCTTCCCATTCTACTAGTGGAAAGTGTATCATGTTTTAGAAGATTTGCAAATGCCTAGTCTTCTAGCTTACTTGAGTGTACTGGCTGACTTCACATCGGCGATAATATCATCGTACGGTGTATTTTCCACTCCATTGTAATCTTTCAGCACCTTGCCGTCCGGGCCTACCAAATAAAAAGAAGATTGATGAATGACTTGGTCCTCTCCCTCCGGTTTCTTCACAATCGCTTTAAAGCTCTTAAACGCGAACGCCTCAATATCACTCTGGCTGTATCCCGTGAGGAAATCCCAATTATCAAAAGTTAATGGATAATTTGCGGCGAATTTCTTCAGCTGTTTCGGCTTATCGTTTTCTGGATCAACACTAAACGATACGATGCGGACATCTATCTTCTCGGCTTTCAGTTTTTTTTGCAGATCAGTCATATGAGCGGTCATCGGCGGACATACAGTTTCACAATTGGTGAAAATAAAATCCGCCAGCCATACTTCTCCTTTTAAACTCTCTAAAGAAACGTTCTTGCCGTCTTGGTTTTGAAATGTAAAAGGCTCCACTTCGTAATTGAGCTGATCTTTAATCTGTTGTCCCCCGCAGGCACACAAAAGCAGAAAAAACAGCCCTGCCGTTAAACCCTTGATAACCTTCATGACATTCACCCTTTCCAGCCAGCATAAAAGCGCTTTCTAAAATCGTCCTTACCTGCTGCGTCCCATGTTTGTATTCGATACTGGGCAAAAAAATCCTGCATGCCTCCCAATCACTGATTACAGAGGGAGACATACAGGTATAAACGTCATATTACGCGTTGTGCTTTAACACCTCTTGATGAAAAACAGCCTGATAATCTGCCCATTTCATCCGGCGCTTCATATAATGTCGGAAAGAATACACTTTTGCCCTGCTGTTTGATGAAAACACTTCTTTTAAGTAGAATTGCAAATGGTGATGTAACATAAAGAAATAGTGCTCATCTTCCTTTAATACAGGTATTTCTGTCACTTTCACCTGAATCCCGTCACTGCGTTTGAACTCTAGGCTTTTGAGTAACAAGCTATCAATCCTCTTTTTTTGTTTTTCTTATATTATATACAATGCCAGCCGGGCTGTCTGTCATTTTGCGCGGTTGTGTAAAAAAATTAGATCAGCAAATGGAACAAGTCCTCATCCTTATTCACCTCTACATAATGAAACGGTTTTCTGTTCATCCGTTCAATCAGCGGCCCATAGTCGGCCTTGTTCTGCAGCTCGATGCCGACAAGAGCAGGTCCGTTACTTTTATTATTTTTCTTCGTATATTCAAATCTTGTAATGTCATCATTAGGCCCGAGAACTTCGTCAAGAAATTCGCGGAGCGCCCCCGCTCTTTGCGGAAAATTGACGATAAAATAATGCTGAAGTCCTTCAAAAATCAAGGACCGCTCCTTCATTTCCTGCATTCTTCCGATATCGTTATTGCCCCCGCTGACCACACATACCACATTTTTGCCTTTAATTTCATTCTTGTACAAATCAAGCGCTGCGACAGAAAGAGCTCCAGCCGGTTCAGCAACAATCGCACATTCGTTATATAATTCAAGAATGGATGTACATACTTTTCCTTCAGGCACAAGGAGAATGTCATCAACGACAGATTCCAGCGTTTGGAACGTTTCCTCCCCAATTTTTTTAACAGCTGCTCCATCTACAAACTTATCAATTTTATCAAGTGTGACGACATGTCCAGCTTTGTTTGATTCAAAATAGGATGCCGCTCCCGCCGGCTCAACAGCAATTACCTTTGTATCAGGAGACACATTTTTTAAATATGTACCTACTCCTGAGAGAAGGCCGCCTCCTCCGACACTTGCAAAAAGAAAATGCGGTTCTGTATCAATGTCGTTTAAAATCTCGACTGCCAACGTTCCCTGTCCGGCCATCACATCCGGATCATCGAACGGGTGGATAAACGTCCGGGATTCCGCCTCACAGCATTCAACAGCGCTTTTATACGCATCGTCAAACGTATCACCTGTCAAAATAATATCGATAAACCCTTTACCGAATAATTCAACTTGAGATACTTTTTGTCTCGGTGTTGTAGACGGCATAAAAATTTTCCCGTGAATGCCAAGATGTTTACACGAGAACGCCACACCTTGAGCGTGGTTTCCGGCACTCGCACATACAACTCCGTTCTCAGTCTGCTCGCTGGAAAGCTGTTTCATTTTATGATAAGCCCCTCTGAGCTTAAAAGATCTGACAACTTGCAAGTCTTCACGTTTCAAATAGATATTGCATTCATATCTCTCAGAAAGTCTGTCATTCCTTTGCAAAGGTGTGTGAATGACAATGTCCTTCACGTTTTGATGAGCCTTCAAAATGTCTTTCACTTGGATGAGAGAGTTTTCTTTAAGCAACGGTTTCATGTACAGATTCCTTTCTTGTTTTAAATCCCTATTTAATATGCCATTATAACACGAATATTCAAAAAATAAGACAATTATTTTTATTTAATAATTAAAAAAATACTGACTATGTTTATCACATCCTGTGTAAAACTTGCTTCACCAATATCCTGGGAGTCCTAAGAAAAAAGATGATCGTAAATAAAACGTGTTTTCAGCCAACAGGCATGATATAATAAAACCAATTAGAACCAAAAGGAGCCAATTGATGAATACCGCAACAATACCTAGCACATTTCAACATCTCATCGGAGAACATCAGACATTCCTGGAAGCGAAGCGAATCGCCAAGCAATTCTCACTATCAGAGCTTCCTGTCCTGATAACAGGAAAAATCGGAACAGGAAAAGATCATTTCGCACAAGCAATACACCAGGGATCTTCGAGATACAGCGAACCCTTTATTAGCGTCAATTGCAGCACCCATTCGGAAGAAAGCCTTATGCGTGAGCTTTTTGGCCCTAACGGAAACTCAGGTGTGTTTCAAAAAACGGCTCGAGGAACCCTTTTTCTTGATGAAGTATGGCGCATGCCTGCCTCTGTACAAGCTCAGCTGCTAAAAGTGCTAGATTCAGACACGGAGAAACCGCGAATCATCTGTGCTTCCGCAGATGGATGCGCGGAACATACATTCAGGCAAGACTTATTTTACAGACTGAATATTTTAACGCTCACACTGCCCGAATTGTCTGAACGCAAAAGCGATATACCGCTTTTGACACAATATTTTCTCTCACATTCCGGTCAGCAATTGTTAATTGATCCCTCAGTCTTTTCGATGCTTGAGCAACACACATTTGAAGGCAATGTCAGGGAGTTAAAAAACGCCGCAGATTATATGGCGGCAGTCGCAAACGGGGGAACGATTCATCCATATGACCTGCCTCCATATATTAGGGGCACAATAGACGAAAAAGCGTCGAAGAAAAAAGCGAAGCTGTTGACTTTAATGGAAAAAGCCGAGTTTTTGTTTATTTTGGAAACAATAAAAGCGTTAAACGAAAAAGGAGAACCAGCCAGCAGACGGATCATCTCGGAACACAGCAAAAACACCCAAACCTCGTTATCCCCGCAGCAGGTCAGAAGCCGTCTCGATTATTTGGAGAAAAAAGATTATGTCACAAAAAGCCGCGGACGCGCCGGCACTAAAATTACGTTAGAGGGTTTGAACTTTTTAGAAACACTGAAAAATCAAATGATCTAGCGATCGAAAGGAGAATGCACTTGTTTACAATCAAAGAAGAGATTGCCAATGCGATAACACACGGCATCGGTGTGCTCTTATCCATACCAGCATTAGTGTTTTTGATCATATTTTCGGCTCATTACGGGTCTGCATGGGACATTGTCAGCTTTACAATATTCGGCGTCTCTATGCTGCTGTTATATTTGAGCTCCACACTGCTTCACAGTATCACACATAAAAAGACGAAGGATATTTTGGAGATTATTGACCATAGCGCCATTTACGTACTCATCGCCGGAACCTATACGCCTTTTTTGCTGGGGCCGCTGAAAGGTACACTCGGCTACACCCTTTTGATTATCGTTTGGTCTCTTGCCCTAGGCGGAATCGTTTTTAAAATTTTCTTCGTGAAACGCTTTATCCTATTGTCGACCTTAGTGTATTTGATTATGGGATGGCTGATGATTATCGCGGTTAAACCTTTATACGCTTCGCTGAGCGGGGCGGGATTCAGCCTTCTTTTTCTCGGCGGCATTTTATACTCTGTCGGAACCATCTTTTATATTTGGAAAAAGATCCCTTTCCATCACGCCATTTGGCACAGCTTTGTATTAGGCGGAAGTGCTGCGATGTTTTTCTGTGTGCTGTTTTATTGTGTGAAGGTGCCGTTTATTTCGTAGCAGAAAAGCGCAGTCTTAAAGACTGCGCTTTTTTCATGCACGTAATTGTTTTTCATTTGCTGGTATATAAGCTTTTGAAAAGGACAATTCAATGTCTGCTGGTTTTAAACGTTTAAAAAACGATCCCTTTTGCAGGTCATCTGTTCCTTTTGTTTCCACCATCACCAACGGAAGATGATAGCGGGTTGCAAGCTCTACAGGATCTATAGGACCATCTAATGAAAGAATCAGGCTTTGTCCTTTTTCCAGCTGTTTCGTCACATCTTCATATACCTTTTCTGAATCACCGTCTGAAATCACATCCATCCGATCTAGCCATTGCCCGATAAAAGGCAAGCGAAATACTTTTGGATTGGCAATAAAACCGGCCGGTTCTTCAATATATCCAGCAATTAAGGCCAGTTCAGCCAAACGCAAACGAGGATGCACATACAAAACAGGACCGCGCGGTATTGGCTCAGGCTGATGGATCGTCACAACTGAACCGGTGATGCCGATACAGCCTTCCAAAAACGCCTTTGGCTGCTCGTAGACAAGAGTCAACTGTTTTTTGTATGACAGACGGGGATCAAGCATCCTTTGATTAAATAATTGTTTCATGTTTTTTAACAGCATATACACAATATAAACCACTAGCAAGCTGTAGCGAACCAATTAAAATCCTCCCACTTCAGAAGAATTCTTTTTTTCAAACACCAGAAATTCATAATCGTACGGGTTTTTTTCGTCCTTGATCCCCCGCTCAGAAGAAACCAGCTTCCAATTGGTTTCATCAAATTCGGGGAAGTGGCGGTCACCCTCAAACTCGTGATGAATTTTCGTCATATACAGTCTGTCCGCATAAGGGAACAATGCTGTATAGAGCTGAGCCCCTCCGATCACAAAGCATTCCTCAGAGCCTGAACAAATGTCCAATACATCCATTAACGAACTGACAACCGTGCATCCCGGAAATTCTGAAGCCGGCGCTGATGTGACGACAATATTTTTCCGGTTTGGAAGCGGACGTCCAATCGATTCATATGTTTTCCGGCCCATAATGATTGAATGGCCCGATGTTACTTTTTTAAAGTACGCAAGATCATTGGGCAAATGCCACGGCAAATCATTGTCTTTGCCGATCAGCCTGTTGGCATCCATCGCAAAAATGAACGAAATCATACGCTGACCGCTCCTTTAATATGAGGATGCGGATCATAATCCTCGATGATAAAATCCTCAAATGCAAAGTTGAAAATAGAATCAATCTCTCTGGCGAAACGAAGCTTCGGCAGCGGGCGAACGTCTCTTGTCAGCTGCAAATTGACCTGTTCAATATGATTTTGATAAATATGAACATCTCCAAATGTATGAATAAACTCGCCCGGTTCAAGCCCAGTCACATGAGCAATCATCATGGTTAACAGGGCATAAGAAGCAATATTAAACGGCACACCGAGGAAAACATCAGCAGAGCGTTGATACAGCTGACAGGACAGCTTGCCGTCAGACACGTAGAATTGGAACAGGCAATGGCACGGCGGCAACGCCATTTTATCAATTTCACCAACATTCCATGCGCTCACGATTAAGCGTCTGGAGTTCGGATTTGTCTTAATATCTTCAATAAGTCGGGAAATTTGATCAACGGTTTCCCCGTCAGCTCCCCGCCAAGAACGCCATTGTGAACCGTATACAGGTCCGAGTTCCCCGTTTTCATCAGCCCACTCATTCCAGATTCGCACTCCGTTTTCCTGCAGATAGCGTACATTGGTATCCCCTTTTAAAAACCACAGCAGCTCATGCGCAATTGATGTAAAGTGGAGTTTTTTTGTGGTCAGCATTGGAAAGCCTTCCTGTAAATTAAATCTCATTTGATACCCGAAGGTGCTGATTGTTCCGGTCCCTGTCCGGTCTCCTTTTTTTTTGCCATGCTCTAATACATGTCTGCATAAATCCTTATACTGTTTCATTTTTTTCATCCTTTAAAAGTAGTCTTCTAGTAGTGTAACACAATAAAAAATCATTTCTGAACCCAGAAATGATTTTTTTATAGTCAGCTGATGACAGGTTTTTCATCCTGTTCTTTTTCTTCATCTTGAAGATCCTGATGCGTATGAGCAATTCTGCTCGCCGCTGCTGCCGCAAGGGCTGCCACAATATCATCCAAAAAGGTATGAATACCGTCTGGACTTTCATCAAGTTCCTTAATGATTCCAATCTTCTCTTTATCCAAATAACCGAAGTTGGTCAAGCCGATCGATCCGTACACATTAACGATTGAAAGAGGGATAATTTCATCTATGCCGTAAAGCGGTTCATCCGTTTCAACAAGGTGCTGCAGCGGTTCCGGAAGAAGTTTCTGCTCAGCGAGCTGATCAAGCGCAAGACCTGTTAAAACAGCATGAATAATTTCACGTTTGTTCAGCACTTTATTTACATTCTCCATGCACACACTGAGCGGCAGATTTGGATTGTATTTTTCCTGAAGTTTTTGAACAATCCGCGCAATATCTTCTATCATAACGCCCCGTTTATTTAGCATATCTTTTGTTATATCGACCATTTCATTCATTGTGTACTTTTTCATGTCTAATGGCATCTCCTTTACGCACTCATCCAGTTGGGAGGCGTGTTGCGGTCCCAGTAAATGCTCCCAAGCTCATGATGTGATTGAAATCCGTCTTCTGCTGTATGATAGTGAAAATTAAACCAGTAGCCGTCGTGAGGCGGGTGGTCTCTTCGCACATGAAATCTGAGGAGATCTTCTCCAGTCGTCCGATTGTAAACGTTGAAAATTTTTTCCGTTTTGCCCGCTGAAGGCATGCTTGAAATCACAACATCCTGATACGCCTCATCATCTTGCAATGTTGCTAAATAATCACTAATCACGTTTTCAATTTGCGGCAGGATCTCTTTCCGATAGTCATCCTCAATGACCGGAGCGATTTTGCTGCCGAATTTCAAAAAGGACTGATCCTCAGCACTGTCAAAGAGCTGTTCCTTGTAGGATTGAAAAAGCAGTTCAGGGTCTTGCCTGTCTTCCGACTCATCATCATCGTACAGGTCATGCTCATCATAAAAAGCGGTGTAATCATTCTGCTCAAGACTGCTCGGCTGTCCGGAGGGCTTGTCCGCCATAAGAGCAGCCGGAGGAGATACGAGCCCGAATGTTACGATGGTAAATAAAACTACAAGAGTCTTTCTCATCCACAATTTCATGACTGCTTATTCCTCTCTATTTTATTGTCATGTTTCTCTTATTTTAGCACACCCGAAACATGCAAGTCATGTATGATATGAAACTGATATGCAAATTAGGAGATTCGTTGCTTTGCGGTTTGTGTAAAAACGCTTACAATATTATGTGAAAGGAGGCTTTCCGCATGATTGACGCTCTGTTTGCCACAGTTTCACTCTTAACATTGTTATACTTTGTCGTCATGGAAGTCACCGATTAACAGAAAGCCCGTGATATCAATCACGGGCTTGTTTTGCTTGCGACTTGAATAACGCCATAATGGAACAATGCTGTTTTTCTTTTCATGACGTTAAAACCAAACTGTTCAAATCGCGGGCTTTTCCAGTGGTCTTTTAGCACAACGCTTTTTCTGGCAGCGCGCATCGCTTCTTTGATACACCCTTCGTGCAAAACTGAATCCTCTGCCAAATCCCGTAAAGGCGCGATGCCGTCAGACGTCTCTACAGGCTCATGAAACATTGGATCGAAATAAACCACATCAACAGAGTTGTCAGGAAGCTGCTTGATGTATTCAAAGCAATCCCCATTCTTCACTTGGATTCTTCTCATTGCAGCTTGAAGCTCTTCTATGCCCGTTTCCCATGAATGCAGTCCCGTCCTCACGAGAACGGACACAAGATGGTTTTTTTCAATCCCAATCACAGAACCCGTTTCGCCTACTGCCATACTTGCGATAATGGCATCCGAACCCAGCCCGAGTGTGCAATCTAAAAACGTGTCCCCTTCCGATAAACCAGCTGCCCGAAGCATCGGCTCCTGCTCCCCCCGTATGAAGCGTTTAGCTCTGAACATCGCTGTATTCGGGTGAAAAAAGAATTTGGCACCTTGTTTCGTATAAAGTTCAAACCGCTCTTTGCCGACCACAAGCACATCACGTTCAGCTGACTTCAGCAGGTTTTCAACCGTTTGTTTATTTCGGCCGCAGTATGGCATATCCAGCTCTAAGGAAAGCTGCTTTGCGGTTTTTATGGTGTGTTCAGACGGTCTATAGCTTGTTGTTATCATCTTCAGTACTCCCAAAAAGAAAATGCCCGGAAAACGGGCATTTAGCAGTGTGCATCAAAAGCAGCGGTCAAATTTTTCATAATCTCTTCCATATCGTGTCCTTCAATTTCATGACGTGGAATAAAATGTACGACTTCTTTGCCTTTCAAAAGAGCCATTGACGGTGAAGAAGGCTCCTGGCCAGTAAAATACTCACGCATTTTTGCAGTAGCTTCTTTATCTTGACCCGCAAATACAGTCACCGTATTGTCAGGTGTTTTGTCATGCTGGAGGACTGCCTGTGTTGCTGCAGGACGCGCGAGACCTGCAGCACAGCCGCACACAGAGTTAACGACTACAAGTGTTGTGCCCTCTGCCTTTTCCATAAAGTTTTCTACTTCTTCCGCTGTTGTTAATTCATCAAAACCTGCACCAGTCAGCTCGCGGCGCATCGGTACGACAAGCTGGCGCATGTATTCTTCATAAGCCATTGACATAAAAAAAGCCCCCTCTATTATCCTTCATCTGAAGTAAGGATACTATAGAGAGGGCCGGATTTCAAATGTTCACGCCTTAAAATAGAAGAAAGAGTTCCCCGCTGTCTAGATTTTCATGATACCGCCGGTGTTGGCGCTTGTCACAAGTTTAGAATAACGTGCCAAGTAGCCGGTTTTCACTTTCGGTTCAAATCCTTTCCAGTTGGCTTTCCGTTTTTCCCATTCTTCCTCTGGCACTTGTACATCCAAGATGCGTTTTTCAATATCAACGATGATATGGTCTCCGTTTTCAACAAAGGCAAGCGGTCCTCCCTCTGCGGCCTCTGGTGATACGTGACCGATTGAGAGTCCTCGGGAGGCTCCGGAAAAACGTCCGTCTGTAATCAATGCCACTTTCGGTCCGAGTCCCATTCCAACGATTTGAGATGTAGGCGCAAGCATTTCCGGCATGCCAGGTCCGCCTTTTGGCCCTTCGTATCGGATGATGACAACGTCGCCTTCTTTTACTTTCCGGTTGATAATGCCGTCAAGCGCCTCATCCTGAGAATCAAATACGACAGCCGGACCTTCGTGTCTCGTGATACCGTTTTGTACGCCGCCTGTTTTAATGATAGCGCCGTCTGGAGCCAGATTACCGAATAAAACAGCAAGGCCGCCCTTTTCAGTGAATGGTTGATCCAGCGGATGGATGATGTCATAATCCTTTACTTCATGTCCAGCAATGGTTTCTCCAAGTGTTTTTCCTGTAACAGTCAGCGCGTCCAAATGAAGCGCGCCTTCTTTCTTGGAAAGCTCATTCAGCGCTGCTGACACACCGCCCGCTTCATGAAGATCTTCAATAAACACATCAGATGCAGGAGCCAGCTTGGCCAAGTGCGGCACGCGCTCAGCGACTTCGTTAATGCGTTCTAAAGAGTATTCAACGCCGGCTTCGTTTGCAAGGGCAAGCGTATGAAGAACGGTATTTGTTGAACCGCCAAGCGCCATATCGAGTGCAAACGCGTTATCAATCGCTTTTACAGTGACGATATCACGCGGTTTGATATCTTTGCGAATGGTTTCCATTAATTGCGCAGCCGACTTTCTGACAAACTCTTTGCGTTCCGGTGATGTCGCGAGAATGGTTCCGTTACCCGGCAAAGCAAGTCCAAGTGCTTCGGACAGGCAGTTCATTGAGTTCGCCGTAAACATCCCAGAACAAGACCCACATGTTGGACATCCGAACTGCTCTAATTCTTGAAGTTCGTTTTCATTGATTTTTCCGGCTTGGTAAGCGCCTACCCCTTCGAATACTGAGGAAAGGGAGATTTTCCGTCCGTCACTTGTTCTTCCTGCCGCCATCGGCCCTCCGCTGACAAAAATCGTCGGAATGTTGATGCGCATTGCCGCCATGAGCATTCCCGGCGTGATTTTGTCGCAGTTCGGAATACAGACCATGCCGTCAAACCAGTGTGCGGATACAACTGTTTCCACAGAGTCAGCGATGATTTCACGGCTCGGCAGCGAATATCTCATACCGATATGTCCCATCGCGATGCCGTCATCTACTCCGATGGTATTAAATTCAAATGGTACGCCCCCAGCTTCTCTGATTGCTTCTTTTACGATTTTTCCAAACTCCTGCAAGTGAACATGACCAGGAACGATATCAATGTATGAATTACAAACCGCAATAAACGGCTTGCCAAAATCCTCTTCTTTTACACCT
>NZ_JAVAXX010000171.1:0-14000 GCF_042709275.1 Bacillus sp. LR_5
TCGTAAATGTGAAGTAAGCGAATTAGGAAGGGTGATGGGATGAGAGCCGAAAGACGAAAGCAACTGTTTCGATTGCTTGGTGATTTGCCTGATCGGAGGCCAATCAGTGTTGAGACATTATTTATTGAAGAAAGAGAAGAAAATATCGTTGAAACGCTCCTGCTCGATTTAAATGGACATGAAAAGGCGCCCGCTTATTTTGTGAAGCCGAAGAAAACAGAAGGACCGTGCCCAGCCGTATTGTTTCAGCATTCGCATGGGGGCCAGTATGATAGGGGAAAAAGTGAGCTGATTGAGGGAGCGGATTATTTGAAAACGCCTTCTTTTTCTGATGAGCTTACTTCACTCGGATACGGCGTTCTTGCGATTGATCATTGGGGATTTGGAGATCGGCGGGGAAAAGCGGAAAGCGAGATATTTAAAGAAATGCTTCTCACCGGAAAAGTGATGTGGGGGATGATGATTTATGACAGTTTAAGTGCGTTGGACTATATGCAGTCACGCTCTGATGTTCAGCCTGACAGGATCGGAACCATCGGCATGTCTATGGGAGGTTTGATGGCGTGGTGGACAGCGGCGCTCGATGAGCGGATTAAGGTGTGTGTGGATTTGTGCAGCCAGGTGGATCATCACGTGCTGATCAAAACACAGAATCTTGACAGGCACGGCTTTTATTATTACGTCCCATCGCTTGCAAAGCATTTTTCCGCATCGGAGATCCAAGGCCTGATCGCGCCGCGCCCGCACCTTAGTCTTGTTGGTGTACACGATCGGTTAACGCCGGCCGAGGGCGTGGACAAAGTCGAAAAAGAATTGACAGCTGTCTATGCTGGACAGGGAGCTGCTGATTGCTACCGAGTTGTCCGTTCTGCTTCGGGACATTTCGAAACAGCAGTTATGAGGCATGAAGCTGTCCGGTTTTTGCAAAAGTGGCTGTGACTGTTAAAAGAAATCGAAAAAGACCGTTTTGTGTGAAAACGGTCTTTTTGTTTCCTTTTAACCAACTGCCATAAATCGATCCTTTCTTCTATTGACAGAAACAGGAGAGAATAATATATTCTAATTGTTAACCTTTAAATATAATTGGTTAACAATTGAGGTGAGAAGCGCTACACGTTCTTCAGTTATCAGTGAAAGGGCGAGAAATGATGCAAGAAGAAACTTTTTATAGTGTCAGAATGAGGGCTTCAATGAATGGATCTCATGAAGACGGCGGAAAGCATATATCCGGCGGAGAACGGCTTATTCCTTTCCATGAGATGAAGCATACAGTCAATGCTTTATTAGAAAAAGGGTTATCCCATTCAAGAGGAAAACCTGATTTTATGCAAATTCAATTTGAAGAGGTACATGAATCGATAAAAACCATTCAGCCATTGCCTGTGCATACGAATGAAGTGAGCTGCCCGGAAGAAGGACAAAAGCTTGCCCGATTGTTATTGGAAAAAGAAGGCGTTTCACGAGACGTGATTGAAAAAGCATATGAACAAATCCCTGAATGGTCAGATGTCAGGGGTGCGGTGTTGTTTGATATTCATACAGGCAAGCGAATGGATCAAACAAAAGAAAAAGGGGTGCGGGTCTCCAGAATGGATTGGCCGGACGCTAATTTTGAAAAATGGGCGCTTCACAGTCACGTGCCGGCTCATTCAAGAATAAAAGAGGCCCTTGCGCTCGCTTCAAAGGTAAGCTGGCACCCGGCAGCCGTTGCAGAATTATGCTGGTCGGACGATCCGGATTACATAACAGGCTATGTTGCGGGTAAGAAAATGGGCTATCAGCGTATTACAGCAATGAAAGAATACGGGACTGAAGAGGGCTGCCGAGTCTTTTTTATTGATGGATCCAATGATGTAAACACGTACATACATGATCTGGAGAAGCAGCCTATTTTAATCGAGTGGGAGGAAGACCATGACTCATGATTTGATAGAAAAAAGTAAAAAGCACCTCTGGCTGCCATTTACCCAAATGAAAGATTATGATGAAAACCCCTTAATCATCGAAAGCGGAACTGGAATCAAAGTCAAAGACATAAATGGCAAGGAATACTATGACGGTTTTTCATCAGTTTGGCTTAATGTCCACGGACACCGCAAAAAAGAACTAGATGACGCCATAAAAAAACAGCTCGGAAAAATTGCGCACTCCACGTTATTGGGCATGACCAATGTTCCAGCAACCCAGCTTGCCGAGACATTAATCGATATCAGCCCAAAAAAGCTCACGCGGGTCTTTTATTCAGACAGCGGCGCAGAAGCGATGGAAATAGCCCTAAAAATGGCGTTTCAGTATTGGAAGAACATCGGGAAGCCCGAGAAACAAAAATTCATCGCAATGAAAAACGGGTATCACGGTGATACGATTGGCGCCGTCAGTGTCGGTTCAATTGAGCTTTTTCACCACGTATACGGCCCGTTGATGTTCGAGAGTTACAAGGCTCCGATTCCTTATGTGTATCGCTCTGAAAGCGGTGATCCTGATGAGTGCCGTGATCAGTGCCTCCGAGAGCTTGAACAGCTGCTTAAGGAACATCACGAGGAAATTGCCGCGCTTTCCATTGAATCAATAGTACAAGGCGCGTCCGGTATGATCGTGATGCCGGAAGGATATTTGGCAGGGGTGCGCGAGCTATGTACAACATACGATGTCTTAATGATCGTTGATGAAGTCGCTACAGGCTTTGGCCGTACAGGAAAAATGTTTGCGTGCGAGCACGAGAATGTCCAGCCTGATCTGATGGCTGCCGGTAAAGGCATTACAGGAGGCTATTTGCCAATTGCCGTTACGTTTGCCACTGAAGACATCTATAAGGCATTCTATGATGATTATGAAAACCTAAAAACCTTTTTCCATGGCCATTCCTATACAGGCAATCAGCTTGGCTGTGCGGTTGCGCTTGAAAATCTGGCATTATTTGAATCTGAAAACATTGTGGAACAAGTAGCGGAAAAAAGTAAAAAGCTCCATTTTCTTCTTCAAGATCTGCACGCTCTTCCTCATGTTGGGGATATTCGGCAGCTTGGCTTTATGTGCGGTGCAGAGCTTGTCCGGTCAAGGGAAACCAAAGAACCTTACCCGGCTGATCGGCGGATTGGATACAAAGTTTCCTTAAAAATGAGAGAGTTAGGAATGCTGACAAGACCGCTTGGGGACGTGATTGCATTTCTTCCTCCTCTTGCCAGCACAGCTGAGGAGCTCACGGAAATGGTTGCCATTATGCAACAAGCAATCCACGAGGTTACGAGCCTTGAAGATTGATTCCTGGTTGAACAAGCGGTTAGACAGAATGAAAGAAGCCGGCGTACATCGTAACCTGCGGTCAATGGATGGAGCGCCGGTTCCAGAGAGGAACATTGATGGCGAAAATCAAACGGTCTGGTCCTCAAACAATTATTTAGGGCTCGCAAGCGATAGACGTTTGATCGATGCAGCCCAAACAGCATTGCAGCAATTTGGGACAGGAAGCAGCGGTTCACGTTTAACGACAGGCAATTCGGTCTGGCATGAAAAGCTAGAAAAGAAGATTGCCAGCTTTAAGCGGACAGAAGCGGCCCTGCTGTTTTCGAGCGGTTACTTGGCCAATGTCGGTGTCCTTTCATCCTTGCCAGAAAAGGAAGATGTCATTTTAAGTGACCAGCTCAATCATGCAAGTATGATCGACGGCTGCCGACTTTCTAAGGCTGATACAGTTGTTTATCGGCATATTGATATGAATGATCTTGAAAATAAGCTGAATGAAACACAGCGTTATCAGCGCCGTTTTATCGTAACAGACGGGGTATTCAGCATGGATGGCACAATCGCCCCTCTTGATCAGATCATCTCACTTGCGAAACGCTATCATGCCTTCGTGGTCGTTGATGACGCCCACGCAACAGGAGTTTTAGGCGATTCGGGACGAGGAACGAGTGAATACTTTGGTGTTTGTCCCGACATTGTGATCGGCACCTTAAGCAAAGCTGTTGGCGCGGAAGGAGGTTTTGCGGCAGGATCAGCGGTCCTCATCGACTTTTTGCTGAACCATGCCAGAACATTTATCTTTCAAACCGCTATTCCGCCAGCCAGCTGTGCGGCTGCTCACGAGGCTTTCAACATCATTGAAGCCAGCAGGGAAAAACGGCAGCTTTTATTTTCTTATATCAGTATGATCAGAACCAGTCTGATGAATATGGGGTATGTGGTGAAAGGAGATCACACACCGATTATTCCTGTAGTCATTGGCGATGCCCATAAAACGGTCCTATTTGCTGAAAAACTGCAGGGCAAGGGAATTTATGCTCCTGCCATTCGGCCGCCGACCGTTGCACCGGGTGAAAGCCGGATTCGAATTACAATCACGTCTGACCACAGTATGGGTGATATTGATCATTTGCTGCAAACATTTCATTCAATCGGAAAGGAGCTGCACATCATTTGAGGGGTTTTTTTGTGACAGGAACAGATACAGAAGTGGGGAAAACGGTTATATCCAGCGGTCTTGCTGGCTTATTGAAAGAACATAATAGAGATGTCGGTGTGTATAAACCATTTTTAAGCGGGATATCGCGTCATCATCCAGATAGTGATACAAGTCTGCTGAAAGACATGTCGCAGACCAGTCTTTCTCATGAAGACATTACGCCTTTTGCCTTCAAAGCGCCGCTTGCACCATACGTTGCAGGGAAACTTGAGGGAAAGACTGTCACCATGGAAGAGGTTTTAAGCCATTGGGGGCGGATTAGAGAAAAACATGAATGCTTCATCGTAGAAGGTGCGGGCGGTATTTCTGTGCCATTGGGAGAGGACTATTTGGTCAGTCATGTCATAAAAGCGTTGCAGCTTCCCATGATTATTGTGGCACGTCCTCACCTTGGAACCATTAATCATACCTTTTTAACTGTCAAATATGCAGAAAGCATGGGGCTTCCAATTGCCGGAATTATCATCAATGGAATCAGTGACTCTCCTGATGAAGATGAAAAAACCAATCCTGAGATGATTGAGCGCTTATGCGGTGTTCCGATTTTAGGGGTTACGCCAAAGCTTGCCAACGTGACGAAAGAAACGGTTCTACATATGGTAAAAGACCATATCAATCTATCATTACTGATGAATCAAGTGGGGGTATGAGAATGAATCAATGGATGGAACTCGCAGACCGGGTGCTGGCTGGAGCAGAAGTGACTGACGAAGAGGCGCTTTCAATATTACATTGTCCTGATGAAGATATTTTGCTATTAATGCATGGAGCTTTTCATATCAGAAAACACTTTTATGGAAAAAAAGTAAAGCTCAATATGATTATGAATGCGAAATCCGGGCTCTGCCCGGAAAACTGCGGCTATTGTTCACAGTCTGCGATTTCGAAAGCGCCGATTGAGTCTTATCGGATGGTGAATAAGGAAACGCTGCTTGAAGGCGCGAAGCGGGCGCACGATCTGAATATTGGCACATATTGTATCGTGGCAAGCGGCAGAGGGCCGTCTAACAGAGAAGTGGATCAGGTCGTAGATGCGGTTCAGGAAATTAAAGAGACGTATGGACTGAAGGTTTGTGCGTGTCTCGGACTGTTGAAGCCAGAGCAGGCGAAGCGTCTCAAAGATGCCGGAGTAGACCGCTATAATCATAATTTGAATACGTCACAGAGGAACCATTCAAACATCACGACCTCACATACATACGATGACAGAGTCAATACGGTTGAAATCGCAAAAGAATCGGGGTTGTCTCCGTGTTCAGGCGCCATTATCGGGATGAAGGAGACGAAACAGGATGTCATTGACATCGCCAAAAGCTTGAAGGCTCTTGACGCGGATTCCATTCCTGTGAATTTTTTGCATGCAATTGATGGCACGCCGTTAGAAGGCGTCAACGAATTAAACCCGCTGTATTGTTTAAAAGTGCTGGCACTGTTCCGTTTTATCAATCCATCAAAAGAAATTCGCATTTCCGGAGGAAGAGAGGTCAATCTCCGCTCATTGCAGCCATTAGGGCTTTACGCCGCAAACTCCATTTTTGTCGGAGACTACTTAACAACTGCCGGGCAAGAGGAGACGGAGGATCATAAAATGCTGAGTGATTTAGGCTTTGAAGTTGAATCAGTCGAAGAAATGAAGGCCAGTTTAAGTGCGAAAAGCTGAAAGAATCAATAAAAGCAATCGGTATGATGTCGATTGCTTTTATTTTTGAACAGAAAGGAGAAAATCACGTGACAATTGCATCGTCAACTGCATCTTATGAGTTTTTGAAAAACCCATATTCTTTTTACGACACATTGCGAGCTGTTCATCCTATCTATAAAGGGAGTTTCTTAAAATATCCGGGCTGGTATGTCACAGGATATGAAGAAACGGCTGCTATTTTGAAAGATGCGAGATTCAAAGTCCGCACCCCGCTGCCTGAGAGCTCAACCAAATATCAGGACCTTTCACATGTGCAAAATCAAATGATGCTGTTTCAGAACCGGCCTGATCATAGACGATTGCGGACGCTTGCCAGCGGAGCGTTTACGCCGAGAACGACAGAGAGTTATCAGCCGTATATCATTGAAACTGTCCATCATTTGCTTGATCAAGTGCAAGGTAAAAAAAAGATGGAGGTCATTTCGGACTTTGCTTTTCCTTTAGCAAGTTTTGTCATAGCTAACATTATAGGTGTACCGGAGGAAGATAGGGAGCAATTAAAGGAGTGGGCTGCGAGTCTCATTCAAACGATTGATTTTACCCGCTCAAGAAAGGCATTAACAGAGGGCAATATTATGGCTGTGCAGGCTATGGCATATTTCAAAGAGCTGATTCAAAAGAGAAAACGCCACCCTCAACAGGATATGATCAGCATGCTCTTGAAGGGGAGAGAAAAGGATAAGCTGACGGAAGAGGAGGCGGCATCTACGTGCATATTGCTGGCGATCGCCGGACATGAGACAACGGTCAATCTCATCAGCAATTCAGTCCTTTGTCTGCTGCAGCATCCAGAACAGCTTTTGAAACTGAGAGAAAATCCAGATCTTATTGGTACCGCAGTCGAGGAATGTTTACGCTATGAAAGCCCCACGCAAATGACAGCCAGAGTTGCGTCAGAGGATATTGACATCTGCGGGGTGACGATCCGTCAAGGAGAACAAGTCTATCTTTTGTTAGGAGCGGCTAATCGAGACCCTAGCATATTCACGAACCCCGATGTCTTCGATATTACGAGAAGTCCTAATCCGCATCTTTCATTCGGGCATGGCCATCATGTTTGCTTAGGGTCCTCGCTGGCACGATTAGAAGCGCAAATTGCGATTAACACTCTTCTGCAGCGAATGCCCAGCCTTAAGCTCGCGGATTTTGAATGGCGGTATCGGCCGCTTTTTGGATTTCGGGCGCTTGAGGAGCTGCCGGTGACTTTTGAATAAGCCTAAGAATGTGAGTGCCAAAAAAGTGTCAGCCCCGCCGAAAATGGGCAATCTATAAAAAAGGGGAGTGAACATAGTGAAAAAAGTGCTGATCGCCGGCGGAAATGGTGTGATTGGGAGACTGCTTGCTGAAGGGCTTATTTCAGACTATGAAGTGACTGTGCTTGATAAATATCATTTCGATGGCAAAGCCTCTTCCATTCAGGCTGACGCGGCAAATTATGAGGAGCTGTTGAAGAAGATTCCAAAAGATACGGATGTCATCTTGAATTTACTCGCTGTTAAAATCAAATACGATATTATGGACATCGCTGAGTTTGAAAAAATGACGGATGTTTTCTATAGGGCAAGCTATTATCTGTGCCGTGCGGCAGCGGAGCTCGGCATTCAAAAGCTCGTGTTCGCCAGCAGCAATCATGTCACAGATGTATATGAAAAAGACGGGCGCTCGCTCTTAGGACGGGAAATCACAACAAGCGATTATCCGCTGTCAAAAAACTTGTACGGTGTATTAAAGCTGACCTCTGAACAGATCGGCCATTTGTTTTATTTGGAAAATAAGCTATCAGTAATCAACCTGCGAATCGGAACAGTCGTCACAGATGAAATGGATACGCTGCATGAAAAAGAACGGACGAAAAAGACACTGCTTTCTCACCCCGATCTGCTGTCGATTTTCAAAGCCGCTATTGAGACCAATATCCGGTACGGCACTTATTACGCCGTCTCTGATAATCCGGGCCGGCCATGGTCCATTGAACCTGCCGTGAATGAACTTGGGTTTTCGCCACAAATCAATACGGCCGAACTTCTGAACGAGGAGGAGAACGGAGCATAATCATTTTCTAAGATTATGCTCTTTTTCTTTTGTTATCGGTCTCAATTCGCGGCAGCCCCCGCCCCGGCCGGGGACTCTGTTCAAATGATTATAGACATGGCAATCACAGATTTGCTACATTTTAGACACGATATCGTCACATGCTGAGCTCGGTTTTTAAAAATATGATAACGCTTACAAAGAGAGGTGGGAGCTATCGCACATTCACTGAAAAACCGTCTGTTTGATATGTTGATTTATGGTTTCTTGCTGATGTTCGCTTTAATATGCGTACTTCCGTTCATTCATGTCATCGCAGCATCTTTCGCCACAGTAGAAGAAGTCGTGTCGAAAACATTTATTTTAATACCGACCACTTTTTCGCTAGATGCTTATCGCTACATTTTTTCAACAGATATTATTTATAAGAGCTTGCTTGTTTCTGTGTTTGTGACAGTGATAGGCACTGCGGTCAGCATGTTTCTTTCGTCACTGATGGCTTACGGGTTATCCCGCCGTGATTTAATCGGCCGGCAGCCGCTCATGTTTCTCGTCGTATTTACGATGCTGTTTAGCGGCGGCATGATTCCGACTTTCCTTGTGGTCAAATCGCTTGGATTGCTCGATTCTTACTGGGCGCTTATTTTGCCGACAGCCATTAATGCCTTTAACCTGATCATTCTGAAAAACTTCTTTCAAAATATCCCGTCAAGCTTGGAAGAGTCCGCGAAAATTGACGGGTGCAATGATCTGGGCATATTCTTTAAAATTGTGCTGCCGCTGTCTCTTCCTGCGATCGCAACGATTTCACTATTTTATGCGGTCACGTATTGGAACACGTATATGACAGCGATCTTGTACTTAAATGATTCAGCAAAATGGCCGATTCAGGTGCTTCTGCGCCAAATCGTCATTGTATCAAGCGGTATGCAAGGGGATATGTCTGAAATGGGGTCGGGCAGCCCGCCGCCTGAGCAAACCATTAAAATGGCGGTCATAGTGGTGGCGACCATCCCTGTTCTGCTTGTCTATCCGTTTATACAAAAGCATTTTGCAAAAGGAGCTTTGCTGGGATCTGTCAAAGGATAAAGAAATATGAAACGGAGGGGTACGATGGGAAACAAATGGAGGGTGCTTTTGATTGTGCTTGTACTGGCACTCGGCGGAGTGCTGGCGGGCTGTAAAGGAACTGATCAGTCTTCGGCTGAAGGCAAAGCTGGCCCAGATTCAAAGGTAAAGCTGTCTTGGATGGCGATTTTGTATCATCAGCAGCCGCCGAAAGACAGGGCGATTAAAGAAATTGAAAAGCTGACAAATACAGAACTCGACATCACCTGGGTTCCAGACGCGGTGAAAGAAGACAGGCTGAATGCAGCGCTTGCAGCCGACAATCTTCCGCAAATCGTGACCATCCAGGATATTAAAAATTCGTCAGTCATGAATGCCTTCCGGTCAGGAATGTTCTGGGAAATCGGTGATTATATCAAGGATTATCCCAACTTAAATAAAATGAACAAACTTATTAATAAAAATGTGACAATTGACGGCAAGCTCTACGGGATATACAGAGAGCGCCCACTTTCCAGACAGGGGATCGTCATTCGGAAGGACTGGCTGGACAATTTAAATTTGAAAACCCCGAAAACGTTGGATGAGCTTTATGAAGTGGCCAAAGCATTTACGGAGGACGACCCGGACAAGGATGGGGAAGATAATACGATCGGGCTGGCAGACCGTAATGACTTGATTTACGGCGCGTTTAAAACGATTGGCTCGTATGAAGGCATGCCGACAGATTGGAAGGAATCGGGCGGCAAATTCACGCCTGATTTCATGACACAGGAATACAAAGACACGATGAACTATATGAAAAAGCTGCGTGATAACGGGTATATGAATAAGGATTTTCCCGTCACGAGCAAAACCCAGCAGCAGGAGCTGTTTTCTCAAGGAAAAGCCGGAATTTATATTGGCAATATGGTAGATGCGGTCAATCTGCGCGACCATGCCTCTGATAAATCAATGAAGCTCGAGGTCATCAACCGCATAAAAGGCCCAGATGGGAAAGAGCGGGTATGGGCATCAGGAGGCCATAACGGCGTGTTTGCTTTCCCGAAAACGAGTGTGAAAACGGAAGCTGAGCTTAAACGGATCTTGGCGTTTTTTGACCGAATTGCCGAAGAAGATGTCTATAGCCTGATGACTTATGGCATTGACGGCGTTCATTACAACAAAGGTGCGGACAAAACGTTTACACGCAAAGAAAGCCAGGTAAAAGACTGGCAGACTGATATTCAGCCGCTGTCCGCTTTAATTGCCATTGATAAAGCCTACTTAAAAAACACTGGAGATCCGCTTCGGACGGCGTACGAGGAGCTGACCGAGGACAATGAAAAGATTATCGTCTCAAACCCGGCTGAAAGCCTGTATTCCGCATCGGAGTCGGAACGGGGTGATGAACTGAAGAAAATCATTGATGACGCGACTTATAAATATATGATTGGAGACATCACAGAAAGCCAGTTCGATAAAGAAGTGGAAAAATGGGAGTCAAGCGGAGGAAAACAAATTATTCAGGAATACGAAGAAGCGTTTAAACAAGCAAAATAACATTGGAAAAACCCAAAACGCGCAAGCGGTTTTGGGTTTTTTACATGCTTCTTTTTTGCTGGCGGTAGTTTCCCGGTGTAATCCCCTCCAGCTTCTTAAATGATCTGATAAAATTTTGCGAGTTTTTATATTTCAGCTTTTCGGCAATGTCCTTGACCGCCATGTCTGTTTCGGCAAGCCAGCTTTTCGCCATATGGTGTCGGTAGCTTGAGACATACTCGCTGAATGAAATTCCCATTTCTTTTTTGAAAATGCTGCTTAAATAATTTGGGTTGTAATGCAGCCTGCGCGCGATTTCGTCCAGTGTCAATTCGGATTCAAACTCATGATGGATGATATGAATGATGTTGTCGGAAATATTTTTGTACTGGGCATCCGCGCGGGCGTTCACTTTGTCTGTCATCGGATCAATAAACTCATTCTTTAGCCAGTTTTCGGTATCCTCGAACGTTTTCAGCTCAAAAATTTGGTCATACAGCATTTTGTTTTCTTCAAGCTCAAACAATTCGATCCCGAGCACATGCATCAGCTCAATCACATGGTTCAAAAAACGGGCGATGGCGATTTGAAATTGATACGGGTTGGTGTTCTGGGTGAAAATGGCTTGCAAAATCGCGTGCAGGCATTTATCCGCTTTCTCCTTGTCTCCTGCTTTAACGGCATCGAACAGCTCATGCTGAAGCTGCTTTGGAAAATGGGTTTTGAAGGTTTTTTTCTGGTCAAGGTCTTCGTAAAAGATGATCGACTTGTTTTCCGCTTTAAGCCGGTATTTCAACGCTTCTGAGCCTTCCGCATAGGCTGTTTTCGCTTTTGTCAGCACATCAAACGGCTGGCTGATGCCGATGCTGACAGACAGCTGCAGCTCAGCTTCCGCTTTTTCCTGAATCATCCTTGCAGTCTCATTCAGCTCAGCTATGAATTCTTCTTTTGTCCCGCTTTGGTTGATCAAAATCGTCGCCTGCTGTTTGTCAACTACGGCGGGGGCAAGATGTTTGTCCGTCGGGATGCTGCGCTCAATCAGGCTGTTGACGGCAAACAAAAGCAGATCCATATCTTTTTTCTCATAAGGCGTATGATTCAGTGTGTCAATTTGGAGCACAAGCAAGGCAAGGTGTCGCCAATTTTGCTTTAAACCGAGGCTTTCAAAACGGTTATCAACCTCCTCATCCGTCAGTTTTCCGAGCATAAGCCTGACCATAAAATATTGCTGCAGATGAGTGGCCTGCTGCTTCATCGTTTCTTCAAGGTCGTCATTTCTGTCCTTCAGCTGCTTAAAGCTCTGTTCAATTAACTCAAATTCATTTTGAGGAGGCTGTTGTTTCTCTTGTATGGCTCCATGTCTTGCGAATGATTCGTAAAGCACCCTGATCGGCTTGTAAAAATGGCGGGAGCCCAGCCAAGAGAACAATAATGAAAGCGTTAACAAAATGAGGCATACTGCAAAAGTGATCCAGCCGATTGATTTGGCTTCTTTTTTTAACTCAGGCAGGGAAACGAGAGAAAAATAAGTCCATGTATTATAGTCAGATTTTTGATAGGTGATTTTATAATGAATCCGGTCGATCACTGTTTCAAACTGTCCGCTATTGGCGTTTTGCGCCAGCACTTTTTGGACAAAGCCGTCGTTATGAAGAGATTCACCAATGTCAGACATGTTGTTATGAAGGATAATGCGGCCTTTTTCATCGATGATAAACAGGTTGTTGGCGTTTGAATAGCCAGGCATATTTTTGACAAGCGAACAGCTCGGGATGCTTGCGGCGGCCAATCCCTTTGTATTTGTACTGTTCAAAGGAAGCTGCTTAATTAAATTGATATTGTAGCGGCAGTTTTCTGATGTGCCTTCTTTGGTTGAAATCAAATGATTGTTTTCCTCAAGCGCCCAATAGGAGCGGCTCGCTTTGTGTTTCGTGTACGCTGAGGCTGCTTCATGAAGAGTGTCTGTATTCAAACGGTACAAACCGGAATTGTTCATGTACCATTTTTTCGTATAACTGACTAACGTCATGTTGGACAGATCGGTATCAAAGCTTTGCAGATAATTGAGCTCTTGGTTCACTTGGTTATAGATTTGAAATTGGTCTGAGTGCAAAGGCTCGGACAATGTGCGAAGGAGAGGCGGCGAACTCACATAGTGGGTTAAAGAGTGATCGACGGTTTTCAATATATGCTCGATGCTTTGCTGGGTCTGCTGGAGTGTGTCGAATTTTTCCTCTGAAACGTTGGAAATAGCCGTTTTCTGAGAGTGCTCGTACGAAAACAATCCGACCAAAATAACCGGAATGGTGCTGAGCAGGCAGAAAAACGTGATCAGTTTGTAGTAAAACTTGTATTGGCTTCTTTTCATAAAACCCCCCATTTCATAACATCCACTTCACCTTAATACAATTAATCCAAAGATTGATAGATATTGTCAATAATCATTTTCTAATATCGGTGTCTTTTTTTCAGGTGGAACGGCTGAACCCTTGATCATAAGGGGATAAGGCAGGATGTGATCATATGATTGTAGACGGACTTTTGCCTGCTGCGCTACAGTGAATGCAAGAACCCGTGAAAGGAGGCTTGGAAAAGATGAAAACAGCAGAAGCGCAAGCGCCGGCTGTTGATGCAGTCATTTTTAAAAAAGAAAAAAGAAAGCGCTTACTAAACAAGCTGATCCAGCAGAAATATTTGTACTTGATGATTTTGCCGGGGTGTATTTATTTTTTGCTTTTTAAGTATGTCCCGATGTGGGGAATTGTGATTGCGTTTCAGGATTATCAGCCGTTTCTCGGCATTTTGGGCAGTGAATGGGTTGGGCTGAAGCATTTTATCAGGCTGTTTACAGAGCCTACATTTTTTCTCCTGTTAAAAAACACGCTCGTGTTATTTGCTTTGAATCTGGTTATATTTTTCCCGGTGCCGATTTTGCTGGCGCTTCTATTAAACGAAGTGCGGATCGCTCTCTTTAAAAAATTTGTTCAGACGCTGATTTATATCCCGCATTTTATGTCTTGGGTCATTGTTGTATCGCTTTCGTTTGTGCTTTTAACAGTAGACGGAGGCTTGATTAATGAACTGATTGTGTTTTTTGGCGGCGAAAAAATCAATTTTCTGCTGAACGAAGATTGGTTCCGGCCCCTGTATATTCTACAGGTCATCTGGAGGGAAGCGGGCTGGTCGACGATCATTTATCTGGCGGCCATTACAGCA
>NZ_JAVAXX010000172.1:0-13984 GCF_042709275.1 Bacillus sp. LR_5
TTGCTACCGCTGTAACGGAAAAGAAACTGAATAGACGGTGCCGAGCGCGAACCTTTTCTCATGGGGAAAGGGTTTTTTGCTGTTTCTATGTATAAAACCTTTCTGATTTGGCATATGGTTTATATAACTGGAACCATAGGGAAAGGATCGATTAGGACATGGGAAGATTCCTGAAAACAGCTGTCGATGCATTGAAAGTTTTCATCCTGTTTACCGGTTTTACCGCTTTGTTCTATTATGCTATGATATGGGTGAATCAAGAGTATGAAAACTATCATCGGTATGATAAACCGGAAGGCTCCGCTGTAAAAGTTGTTGAAATGGATCAGGATGAAAAAGGCGGATGGCTCGACCGGTTGATCTTTTTTTACCAAAACGGGGAGTAGATCAAGAGTGAAAGATCAAATAAAGGATTTCATCCACTACGTCATGGTAGAGAGAGGGCTCTCTCAAAATACGATCGTATCCTATGAACGTGACTTGAAAAGCTATTCTCTCTACTTAACAGAAACCCTTCATGTGACGGATTGGAATCACGTTACCCGCATACATATTATCCAATACTTAAAGCATTTGAAGGACTCGGGGAAATCCGGCAAGACATCGGCGCGGCATTTGGCATCCATTCGCTCTTTTCATCAATTTCTGCTCAGGGAAAAAGTAACGGATAAGGACCCTTCCGTTCATATCGAAACACAAAAGACGGAACGGGCGCTTCCAAAGGTGCTCGCACTCAATGAAGTCGAGCGATTATTGGACACGCCTAAGCTGACGAGCCCATTCGGCTATCGGGATAAAGCAATGCTGGAGCTGCTTTATGCGACAGGCATACGAGTCAGTGAAATGATTGAGTTGAAAACGGCAGATGTTCATTTATCTATGGGGTTTATCCGATGCTTCGGCAAAGGCAGAAAAGAACGGATTGTGCCAATTGGTGAAGCCGCCGCTTCCGCCATTGAGGAATATATGACAAAAGCCAGGGGGAAACTGTTAAAGAACAATGTGTCTGACGCCCTATTTTTAAATCATCACGGCAAACAGATCAGCCGCCAGGGATTTTGGAAGAACCTGAAAAAAATCGCGTTGGAAGCCGGCATTAAGAAAGAGCTGACTCCGCATACGCTCAGGCATTCCTTTGCGACGCATCTGCTTGAGAACGGGGCAGATTTAAGAGCGGTGCAGGAAATGCTCGGGCATGCGGATATATCCACGACGCAAATTTATACGCATGTGACGAAAACAAGGCTGAAGGATGTGTACAAGCAGTTTCATCCGCGAGCATAGCCGCAGGTGGCTGCGGCTTTTTTGTTTAGAGCGACAGAAAATATTGAAGTTTCTCATTATTTCCAAATGCATTGTCAACGGGAATGAAAACGGTTTATACTTGAGTTGTCAGACCTCTTAGCGATACAATAGACGTATAGAAAAAAAGGAGGCTTTCAAGATGCCTGCATACAAATATAATCGTGTGTTTTTAATTGTGATGGACTCAGTCGGAATCGGCGAAGCGCCGGATGCCGCTGACTTTAATGACGAAGGCGCTAATACGCTCGGTCATATTGCCGAGCATATGAACGGATTACATATGCCGAATATGGCAAAGCTCGGCCTTGGTCTTATCGAAGATATCAAAGGTATAGAAAAAACAGAACATCCGCTTGCGTATTATGGAAAAATGCAAGAAGCGTCAAACGGCAAAGATACGATGACCGGCCATTGGGAGATTATGGGTTTATACATTGATAAACCGTTTAAAGTGTTCCCGGAAGGCTTTCCTGATGAATTGCTTCAAGAGCTGGAAAAGAGATCTGGCCGCAAAATTATTGGAAACAAGCCGGCTTCCGGCACAGCGATTTTGGATGAGCTTGGTCAGGAACACATGGAGACAGGGGCTTTAATTGTTTACACGTCTGCTGACTCTGTTCTGCAAATTGCCGCTCACGAAGAGGTTGTGCCGCTTGAGGAGCTGTATCGCATTTGCGAAACGGCGAGAGAGCTGACGCTTGATCCGAAATATATGGTTGGCCGTATTATTGCACGGCCGTTCGTCGGAGAGCCGGGTCAATTCAAACGGACGCCAAACCGCCATGATTATGCCCTTAAACCGTTTGATCGCACTGTCATGAATGAATTGAAAGACAGCGGCTTAGATGTGATTTCAATCGGTAAAATCTCTGATATTTACGACGGAGAAGGCATTACTTCTTCACGCAGAACGGTTTCCAATATGGACGGAATGGACAAGGTGATCGATACGCTGGGAGAAGACTTTACGGGTCTGAGCTTTGCGAACCTTGTTGATTTTGACGCGTTATTCGGACACCGCCGTGACCCTGAAGGCTACGGACGCGCGCTTGAAGAATTTGATGCGCGGCTTCCGGAAGTGTTTGAAAAAATGAGAGAAGACGATCTGTTAATTATTACAGCCGACCACGGCAATGATCCGATTCATCATGGGACTGACCATACACGCGAGTATGTGCCGATTCTCGCTTACAGCAAAAAACATAAGAAAGCGCAAATGCTGCCGCTTGCAGATACATTTGCTGATATTGGCGCAACGATCGCTGATAATTTCCAAACGAATAAACCGAAATACGGGAAAAGCTTTTTATCTTTATTACAATAGGGGGACTGTTTCTTGAAGGACAGAATTGAACGCGCAGCAGCTTTTATTAAACAAAACCTGCCGGAATCTCCGAAGATCGGCCTTATTTTAGGCTCAGGTCTTGGCATTTTGGCTGACGAAATCGAAAATCCGGTCAAGCTGAAATATGAAGACATACCTGAATTCCCGGTATCTACTGTTGAAGGGCATGCCGGACAACTTGTGCTTGGCACTCTTGAAGGAGTTTCCGTCATTGCAATGCAGGGCCGCTTTCATTTTTATGAAGGCTACTCAATGGAGAAAGTCACATTCCCTGTACGCGTGATGAAAGCGCTCGGTGTGGAAGCGTTGATCGTGACAAATGCCGCAGGCGGTGTCAACACTGAATTCCGTGCGGGAGACTTAATGATTATTACCGATCATATCAACTTTATGGGAACAAACCCGTTAATCGGGCCAAACGAAGCTGATTTCGGCGCCAGATTTCCAGATATGTCTTCAGCCTATGATAAAGATCTGTCCAGCCTGGCTGAAAAGATTGCGAGAGACCTTAATATCCCAATTCAAAAAGGCGTGTACACTGCTGTGACAGGACCTTCTTACGAAACACCGGCAGAAGTCCGTTTCTTAAGAACGATGGGCTCTGATGCTGTCGGCATGTCTACTGTTCCGGAAGTCATTGTGGCGAATCATGCGGGAATGCGGGTTCTTGGCATTTCCTGCATCTCTAACGCGGCAGCCGGAATTCTGGATCAGCCTTTAAGTCACGATGAAGTTATGGAAGTGACCGAAAAAGTAAAAGCTGGATTCTTGAAGCTTGTTAAAGCGATCGTCGCTCAGTACGAATAAATATGAATCAATGCAGGACCAAAAGACAGCTGTGACTGATATCACACAGCTGTCTTTTTTTATGCCCAAAATTCGAAACATTTTCCATCAGTGGCGTATAAAACCATCCCGCTTGGAAAAAATAAAAAGGATTATGAAATGGAGGGCTTTTGAGATGAAACGTCTTTTATCCACTTTGTTGATTGGTATAATGCTGCTTACATTTGCACCGTCTGCATTTGCAAAACAAGACGGAAAACGTACATCGGAGCTTGCTCATGAAGCGAAGTCTGCGGTGCTGATAGAACGTGACACAGGAAAAGTGCTTTACAACAAGAACAGCAATGAGAGACTGGCGCCTGCAAGCATGACGAAAATTATGACGATGCTTTTGATTATGGAAGCTTTAGATAAAGGCAAAATCAAAATGAGTGATAAGGTCCGTACAAGCGAGCATGCGGCGTCAATGGGCGGCTCACAGATCTTCCTTGAGCCCGGCGAAGAAATGACTGTCAAAGAAATGCTGAAGGGTATCGCAATCGCTTCGGGAAATGACGCTTCTGTAGCCATGGCTGAATTTATTTCCGGCTCTGAAGAAGAATTTGTTCAGAAAATGAACAAAAAAGCAAAAGAGCTGGGATTGAAAAATACATCCTTCAAAAACCCGACCGGATTGACCGAGGAAGGACATTACAGCTCTGCTTATGACATGGCAATCATGGCTAAGGAATTATTGAAATACGAATCAATTACGAAGTTTACCGGCACGTATGAAGATTACCTTCGTGAAAATACAGATAAAAAGTTTTGGCTTGTGAATACAAATCGCCTTATCAAATTTTATCCTGGTGTAGACGGCGTAAAAACAGGCTATACAGGCGAAGCGAAATATTGTCTGACTGCTTCGGCAAAAAAAGGAAACATGCGGGCCATAGCGGTTGTATTCGGAGCGAGCACGCCTAAAGAAAGAAACGCGCAAGTGACAAAAATGCTTGACTTCGCCTTTAGCCAGTATGAAACGCATCCTTTATATAAACGAAATGAAACAGTAGCAAAAGTAAAGGTCAAAAAAGGGAAACAAAAATTGATCGAACTCTCTACATCTGAGCCGATTTCAATATTGACGAAAAAAGGCGAGGATATGAACGATGTGAAAAAAGAAATCAAGATGAAGGACAATATTAGTGCTCCGATTCAAAAAGGCCAAGAGCTTGGCACTCTAGTTCTGAAAAAGGATGGAGAAGTACTCGCTGAAAGTCCTGTTGCTGCAAAAGAAGATATGAAGAAAGCCGGGTTTATCACATTCTTGAAGCGGACGATGGGAGACTGGACAAAATTTAAGTAATTATGCCGAATGACCACTAGTTTTGTCACGGTGAAGGAATTCATTCCGTCGAAATCGAAACACTCATTATCCGATCATATCAAGGAGGAATGAGCATGAGCCTTGGAATTGACATGAATGTCAAAGAATCTGTGCTTTGTATTCGATTAACAGGCGAACTCGATCACCATACGGCTGAAACCCTGAAGCAAAAAGTGACTCAATCATTGGAGAAGGATGATATTCGCCATATCGTGCTGAACTTGGAGGACCTTTCCTTTATGGACAGCTCGGGGCTTGGCGTTATTTTAGGAAGATACAAGCAAATTAAGCAAATTGGCGGAGAAATGGTTGTTTGCGCTATCTCTCCTGCGGTGAAGCGATTGTTTGATATGTCGGGTCTGTTTAAAATTATCCGATTTGAACAATCTGAACAGCAGGCACTCCTGACACTGGGGGTGGCATCATGAAAAATGAAATGCACCTTGAGTTTTCTGCCCTCAGTCAGAATGAATCGTTCGCCCGTGTGACAGTTGCTTCATTTATAGCTCAGCTGGACCCGACAATGGATGAACTGACTGAAATCAAAACAGTCGTGTCAGAGGCTGTCACGAATGCGATTATCCATGGATATGAAGAGAACTGTGAAGGGAAAGTTTACATTTCAGTGACGCTGGAAGATCATGTCGTATATATGACTATTCGTGATGAAGGCTTAGGCATTACAGATCTTGAAGAAGCCCGTCAGCCTCTATTTACGACTAAGCCTGAGCTTGAGCGCTCTGGAATGGGCTTTACCATTATGGAAAATTTCATGGATGATGTCAGTATCGATTCATCGCCTGAAATGGGAACAACGATTCGCTTAACAAAGCACTTATCAAAAAGCAAAGCGCTTTGTAATTAAGGAGATTTGTTATGGATGTGGAGGTTAAGAAAAACGGCAAAAACGCTCAGCTGAAGGATCATGAAGTAAAGGAATTAATCAAACAAAGCCAAAATGGCGACCAGCAGGCAAGAGACCTCCTCATAGAAAAAAACATGCGTCTTGTTTGGTCTGTCGTACAGCGGTTTTTAAACAGAGGATATGAGCCTGACGATCTCTTCCAGATCGGCTGCATCGGGCTGTTAAAATCTGTTGACAAATTTGATTTAACCTATGATGTGCGTTTTTCAACGTATGCAGTGCCGATGATTATCGGAGAAATCCAACGATTTATCCGTGATGACGGAACCGTAAAGGTATCACGGTCATTAAAAGAGCTTGGAAACAAAATCCGGCGCGCGAAGGATGAGCTTTCGAAAACACTGGGCAGAGTGCCGACGGTGCAGGAGATCGCTGACCATTTGGAGATTGAAGCTGAGGATGTTGTACTGGCCCAAGAGGCGGTAAGGGCTCCATCTTCGATTCACGAAACCGTTTATGAAAATGACGGAGATCCGATTACCCTGCTTGATCAAATCGCTGACAACTCAGAAGAAAAATGGTTTGACAAAATTGCGCTGAAAGAAGCAATCAGCGATTTGGAGGAAAGGGAAAAACTAATCGTCTATCTCAGATATTATAAAGACCAGACACAGTCCGAGGTGGCTGAGCGGCTCGGGATCTCTCAGGTGCAGGTTTCCAGGCTTGAAAAGAAAATATTAAAACAGATCAAGGTTCAAATGGATCATACGGATGGCTAGCCTGCAGTGCAGGCTAGCTTTTTTGTGTGCAAAAGCGTGGTAATTTATGGTCTTTTCGAGCGGATGAATGAGAACAAAATCGAACCACATACTACATATATAACCACCGAAAGATGGTGATCAATGATGGAACGACGAATATTTATCCGGCTTCGCCACCGAGTGCTGGCACATCCAGGGGATATTATTACCGTTGGAGATGCCGCGCAAATAGAAGGGCAGCTTCAGCTGATAAAGAAACTTTCGGCTATGCCGCTTTATCAGGTGAGCGAAAAAGATAAAAATATCGTAATTCTGGATATCATACAAGTCCTCAGAGCCATTCATTTACAAGACCCGACACTTGATGTTCAAACCGTAGGCGGAGCAGAAACCATTGTTGAAATTCAGTATCGAAAGCGAAATTTATCAACGGTTCTATTTATCGGTGTCTGGCTGCTTCTGTTTATTGGATCGTGTCTTGCCATCATGAACTTTCATGAGGATGTAAGCATGAGAGATGTTCATATCGCACTATATGAAATCATAACCGGAGAGAGGAATGACTATCCATATTTGCTTCAAATCCCATACAGCATCGGTTTGGGACTGGGGATGATCGTGTTTTTTAACCACATATTTAAAAAGCGCCTAAATGAAGAGCCCAGCCCGCTAGAGGTTGAGATGTTTAACTATCAGCTTGATCTCGATCAATATGTGGCCATGCATGAGAATCAAGAAACCATAAAGGATCTGCATGATCGTTAGTGTATTGTTCATTATTTTTGTCGGGCTCGGCGGAGGCATAACGGTGGGGGCGGGTTTCGTTGCTTTTTTAACCGTAATGGGAATCATTCCGCGGCTGATGCAGCTCACCAAAACAATGAGATTTGTTCAGGCTTATGAAGCGGCTGTTATTCTTGGCGCGGTTTGCGGGGGATGGGAGACGCTTCATATGAATCATCTTTATCTAACAAAATGGATAGCTGTGCCGGTCGGGCTTCTGGCAGGTTTGTTCGTCGGGATGCTAGCGGCTGCTCTTACAGAGGTTTTAAATGTCCTGCCGATTTTGGCGAAACGAATCGGGCTCAGAAGTAAAATCATTATTCTGTTAATGGCCATCGTGATTGGGAAAATCGCGGGATCTTTATTTCACTGGCTGTACTTTATTGACCATTCATAAGGAGGTTTCAAGATGACAAACATAAAAGAAAATTACAAATCAAAAGTGAAAACATATCAGCCTAAGCCGCCTTACGTCTGGAACTGTGTAAAAGCCTTTTTAGTGGGCGGACTGATTTGTGCAATCGGGCAAGGTCTGCAAAATTTTTATATCCATTTTTTTGATTTCAATGAAAAAACTGCGGGGAATCCAACAGCTGCAACGCTGATATTAATCTCTGCCCTGCTTACAGGGCTTGGCATCTATGACAGAATCGGACAATTCGCAGGCGCAGGTTCAGCCGTACCTGTCACAGGTTTTGCCAACAGTATGGCAAGCGCGGCTCTTGAATATAAAAGCGAAGGATTAGTGCTTGGAGTAGCGACAAATATGTTTAAACTGGCAGGAAATGTTATTGTTTTCGGAGTTGTAGCTGCATACATCGTTGGAATGATTCGGTTTGCTTTTGAGAAACTGATGTCATAGGAGGAGAAGAAAATGAAATTAACAGGAAAGCAAACCTGGGTATTTGAAAATCCCATATTTGTCAACTCAGCAGGAACGGCAGCAGGACCAAAGGAAAAAGACGGACCGCTCGGCTCTTTATTTGATAAAACCTATGACGAAATGCATTGTAATCAAAAAAGCTGGGAAATGGCGGAACGGCAGCTGATGGAAGACGCTGTTAATGTTGCACTTCAAAAAAACAATCTGACAAAAGATGATATTGACCTATTGCTGGCAGGCGACTTGCTGAACCAAAACGTGACGGCTAACTATGTCGCAAGACACTTGAAAATCCCATTTCTTTGTATGTTTGGCGCCTGTTCAACATCAATGGAAACAGTGGCTGTCGCATCAGCCTTAGTTGATGGCGGGTTTGCCAAAAGGGCACTCGCTGCCACTAGCAGTCACAATGCAACTGCGGAAAGACAGTTTCGCTATCCGACAGAATACGGAGGCCAAAAACCGGACACTGCTACCTCCACTGTAACCGGAAGCGGTGCAGTTGTCATCAGTCAGACACCGGGTGATATCCAAATCACAAGTGCGACTGTCGGGAAGGTTTCTGATTTAGGAATTACAGATCCTTTTGATATGGGATCGGCTATGGCTCCGGCTGCAGCTGATACGATTAAGCAGCACTTTAAAGATCTCAACCGGACAGCGGATGACTATGATCTAATCCTGACAGGTGACCTGTCAGGCGTCGGTTCTCCAATCGTAAAAGACATTTTAAAAGAAGATGGATATCCAGTCGGCACAAAGCATGATGATTGCGGGCTTCTGATTTACACTCCGGATCAGCAGGTCTTTGCCGGGGGGAGCGGCTGTGCTTGTTCAGCGGTTGTCACCTACTCTCATATTTTTAAGCAGCTGAGAGAAGGAAAACTAAACCGTGTATTTGTCGTGGCGACCGGGGCGCTATTAAGCCCGACGATGATCCAGCAAAAAGAAACCATCCCGACTATCGCCCACGGGGTTGTATTTGAGCGTGCAGGAGGTGCATCTTAATATGGACTACCTTTTGGCTTTTGTCTGCGGCGGGGCCATCTGTATCGTCGGCCAGCTGCTCTTGGATATTTTTAAATTGACGCCAGCTCATGTCATGACATCATTTGTTGTAATCGGTGCAATATTAGATGGTTTCGGCATTTACGATAAATTTATTGAATTTGCCGGAGGAGGCGCCACCGTTCCGATCGTCAGCTTCGGTCACAGTCTTCTGCACGGCGCCATGCATCAGGCGCATATACACGGATTTATCGGAATCGGCATGGGGATTTTTGAGCTGACCTCGGCCGGTATCTCAGCCGCTATTCTTTTCGCCTTTATCGTAGCTGTTATTTTCAAACCGAAAGGATAATGCCGACATGACGACAAAACGCAAGGTCATACTGGTAACAGACGGGGATGTTTATGCCGCTAAAACAATTGAATACGCCGCAAGCAAAGTGGGAGGCCGATGTATTTCACAATCAAAAGGGAATCCTTCCACCCGCAGCGGCGCCGAGCTTGTCAAGCTGATCGCCTCAGCACCGTATGATCCTGTATTTGTCATGTTTGACGACTCCGGCCTTCAAGGAGAGGGCCCGGGAGAAGCCGCTCTAACCTATGTCGCAACCCATCCGTCTATTGAAGTGCTCGGTGTGATTGCGGTCGCGTCAAAAACACATCAGGCTGAATGGACCAGGGTCGATGTAAGCATTGACCGCAATGGAGAAATAACTGAATACGGCGTCGATAAAGTCGGGGAAAGGGAATTTGATGACCACAGAATGAGTGGAGATACAGTCTATTGCCTTGATAAACTTGATCTCCCGCTTATTGTCGGTATCGGGGATATCGGCAAAATGGGCAGAAAAGACGATATCTCAAAAGGGTCGCCAATCACCATGAAAGCGGTCGAGTTTATTTTAGAAAGGAGCGGGTATCATGCCGGACCACAAGGAAGAGAAAATTCGGGTTTATCGGAATCCAGCTAAAAATGAAGAGTATTTCAAAAACCGTGTTGGGATGGGGACGAGCTATGATGTAGGTGTTCGCAAGCTCACGATTTTAGATAAAGAGATCCAGCTTTACTATCTAAATGGATTATGCGATACAGCCTATATTATTCATTTAATGAGAGAGCTTGTTGCCATTAACAATCGGAAAGAAGACCCTGATGAGCTGGTCGACATCGTCGAAAACAGGCTGCTTAACGCCCAGGTCGAAAAAGTAAAAACCTTGGATGAAACCACCGACCAAGTGCTGTCCGGGCTCGTCGCTGTCATTGTTGAAGGTGCAGGCTTCGCATTTATAATTGATGTCAGAAGCTATCCGGGCAGAAACCCGGAAGAACCTGATACGGAAAAGGTGGTCAGGGGAGCCAGAGACGGATTTGTTGAAAATATCGTCGTCAATACGGCCCTTCTCAGAAGGCGGATCAGAGACGAACGCCTTCGAGTCAAGATGACTAAAGTTGGTGAGCGGTCAAAGACGGATTTAAGCATTTGTTATATAGAAGATATAGCTGATCCGGATCTGGTTGAGATCGTAGAAAAAGAAATTGCATCCATTGATGTCGATGGATTAACAATGGCAGACAAAACTGTCGAGGAATTCATTGTTAATCAAAGCTATAATCCTTTTCCGCTCGTGCGCTATACAGAAAGACCGGATGTGGCCGCAAATCATGTTCTAGAAGGCCATGTTATCATTATAGTGGACACATCGCCGAGTGTGATCATTACCCCGACGACTTTATTTCACCATGTGCAGCATGCTGAAGAATATAGGCAGGCGCCTTCAGTCGGGACCTTTTTAAGATGGGTAAGATTTTTCGGTATTCTTGCTTCTACTTTATTTCTTCCGATCTGGTTTCTCTTTGTGCTTCAGCCTGATCTGCTCCCGGACAACATGAAATTTATCGGTTTAAATAAAGATACGCATATCCCGATCATCCTGCAGATATTTTTAGCTGACTTAGGAATCGAGTTTCTCAGAATGGCTGCCATTCACACACCGACGGCTTTATCGACAGCAATGGGTTTAATTGCCGCTGTTCTGATCGGGCAGATTGCGATTGAGGTCGGCCTTTTTTCTCCTGAGGTGATTCTGTACGTCTCACTTGCGGCGATTGGAACCTTTACGACGCCTAGTTATGAATTAAGCTTGGCAAACAAAATGAGCCGTCTTGTCCTCATGATACTCGTTGCTTTATTTCATATAAAAGGGCTCGTCATCGGATTTACAGTGCTAATTATTGCCATGGCAAGCATCAAATCCCTTCAGACACCGTACTTATGGCCGCTGATTCCCTTTAACGGAAAGGCGCTGTGGCAGGTTCTTGTCCGCACAGCGAAACCTGGCGCAAAAGTAAGACCCAGCATCGTTCACCCCAAAAATCGCTTAAGGCAGCCTACCAATTCATAATCGCATTGAAACTGACTGAAGAGTATGATAATGTATGTCTTAATTATGAAGGGACAGTCCATAAAACTGTCCTTTCATCCATAAGCGGAGAAAGAGGGAATGACATTGTTCTTACACGGCACAAGCAGACAAAATCAACATGGTCATTTAGAAATCGGAGGTGTGGATGCTCTCTATTTAGCGGAGAAATATGGTACACCTCTTTACGTATATGATGTGGCTTTAATACGTGAGCGTGCTAAAAGCTTTAAGCAGGCGTTTATTTCTGCAGGGCTGAAAGCACAGGTGGCATATGCGAGCAAAGCATTCTCATCAGTCGCAATGATTCAGCTCGCTGAGGAAGAGGGACTTTCTTTAGATGTCGTATCCGGAGGAGAGCTATATACGGCTGTTGCAGCAGGCTTTCCGGCAGAACGCATCCACTTTCATGGAAACAATAAGAGCAGGGAAGAACTGCGGATGGCGCTTGAGCACCGCATCGGCTGCATTGTGGTGGATAATTTCTATGAAATCGCGCTTCTTGAAGACCTATGTAAAGAAACGGGTCACTCCATCGATGTTCTTCTTCGGATCACGCCCGGAGTAGAAGCGCATACGCATGACTACATTACAACGGGCCAGGAAGATTCAAAGTTTGGTTTCGATCTTCATAACGGACAAACTGAACGGGCCATTGAACAAGTATTACAATCGGAACACATTCAGCTGCTGGGTGTCCATTGCCATATCGGCTCGCAAATCTTTGATACGGCCGGTTTTGTGTTAGCAGCGGAAAAAATCTTCAAAAAACTAGACGAATGGAGAGATTCATATTCATTTGTATCCAAGGTGCTGAATCTTGGAGGAGGTTTCGGCATTCGTTATACGGAAGATGATGAACCGCTTCATGCCACTGAATACGTTGAAAAAATTATCGAAGCTGTGAAAGAAAATGCTTCCCGTTACGGTTTTGACATCCCGGAAATTTGGATCGAACCGGGCCGTTCTCTCGTGGGAGACGCAGGCACAACTCTTTATACGGTTGGCTCTCAAAAAGAAGTGCCGGGTGTCCGCCAATATGTGGCTGTAGACGGAGGCATGAACGACAATATTCGTCCTGCGCTTTACCAAGCTAAATATGAAGCTGCGGCAGCCAACAGGATCGGAGAAGCGCATGACAAAACGGTATCAATTGCCGGAAAGTGCTGTGAAAGCGGAGATATGCTGATTTGGGATATTGACCTGCCGGAAGTAAAAGAAGGCGATCTTCTTGCCGTTTTTTGTACAGGCGCTTATGGATACAGCATGGCCAACAATTATAACCGTATTCCGAGACCCGCCGTTGTATTTGTCGAAAACGGTGAGGCTCATTTAGTCGTGAAGCGAGAAACATACGAAGATATTGTAAAACTTGATCTGCCATTTAAAACGGGTGTAAAGCAATAAAAGAAAGCGCCGATTTTTCGGCGCTTTTCTTATTTGAATATAGATACAATCGCATTCCAGATAGATACGAAGAAATCAATGACTTTCTGGATGAAGTTTTTGCCTTCATCTGATTCTATGAATTTCGTAATCTTATCTTTCGCTTTATCTAGCTGGTCACTGACCTGTCCCCAGTCAATGTCAGCGTTTTTCATCTTATTGAATAGGGAGACAAGCTGATTCTTTTGGCTGTCTGTAAGTGTGACGTTTAAATCAGAAGCTGCGTCATCCACTTGTTTTTCGATGTCAGCTTTATTATCAGGCACCCCGTTTTTAGCAAACTCTTCTTTGATTTTTGCAATCAGGGCTGCCGCATTTTCGTTACCGATTTTGTCTCCAAGCTCTGATGTCGTGACAAGCTCTTGGTTGGCGACCTGCTTAACATCCTCCGAGATCGCTTCGTCAGAAGAAACTTCATACGCCTTAATCAATCCAGTTAAAGCGGCAGTCCCGGATACTTCAAACGGTGCTGTAACATACACCTTCGCATCTTTAACACCGGCTGTCATCAGTGCATTCAGGTACATTTCATCTGTGATGCCGCTGATATTATGGGTCTCAACATTCAATCCGGAGCCTTTTTTGGCAATGGTGATTGACGATGAAGAAATCGCTCTCGATCCGATTTGCGCGTTCGATATATATTTTCCTAAATATTCATGTTCTTCCTTATTGGTCACGGTTACCGTTGTGGCATTATCAGGGACATTCATTTCATCAAGCACTTTTTGTTTGTCAGATTCTGACAAATCAGCACCCAGTGTTACAATGACATCTCCAACTGCGGCATCCGCGAGACTGACCTTCGGAACCATCAGCAGCAAAACGGCCGCTGCCAGCATTCCAATCCAAATTTTCTTCAAAGCAGTTTGACCTCCTTCAATTTCACAAGCAGCTGGATAGTGCTGCTTTGTGAGGACCTGAATCATGAAAAATACAGTTCCGTTAGGTTAGACGGAGATAAAGAGATTCAGGTTTCATTTTTATTTTTTAGTAAAGCTCGGGAGATTCGTTT
>NZ_JAVAXX010000173.1:0-13947 GCF_042709275.1 Bacillus sp. LR_5
CGAACATAGTATCCGTGATAGCAAAGAGCACGGTTTTAATCCCACTGAATTTGCTGTACTGGAGCTCCTGTACACAAGAGGCCCGCAAAAATTACAGCAAATTGGGTCGAGACTTCTGCTTGTAAGCGGAAACGTCACATATGTTATTGACAAACTAGAAAGAAACGGGTTTTTAGTAAGGGAGCAGGACCCGAAAGATAAACGCTCTGTTTACGCACATTTAACTGACAAGGGAAATGAGTATTTGGATAAAATTTATCCGATTCATGCACTGCGTATTGCGAGAGCGTTTTCAGGCCTTTCGCCTGATGAACAGGACCAGCTGATCGTCCTGCTCAAGAAAGCAGGCATACACAGCCAGCATTTGCTGTTTCGTTAACTATTCTACACTCTCTGTTTCAGGAGAGTGTTTTTTTTGTTTCCATATGATTCTTTTTAAAACATCTTTAATCTTCCTATCAGACATTTCGCCAAGGTATCCATTGACGTGTTTTTTATACTCCTTCATCTGTTCGTTCGATTGAAAAAATGCCGCGATATACTCTTCTGCTTTCTGCATGTCCCAGTTTCTCATATCTGTGACGAGTTTCCTTTCATGTAGAAGGTTTAAATTCATTTCCTCCTGTCCCGGCAGTGCATGATAAATAAATACCGGAAGCCGTTTCTGTAAGCATTCACTGATGGTCACGCCTCCGGGTTTAGTCATGATGCCTGTCGCCTGTTCGTACAAACGGTTCATCTCTGCTTTGCTGTGAAGATAAGGAATCGCCTCAATCAAGGGGTGGTGTAAACTTTTGACATAGGAGTAGAGCTTTTCGTTTCTGCCGCATAATATTTTGTATAAGATCTTTCCGCCTGGCGACAGTTCCTGCACCCATTTTAAAATCCCGCCGACCCCCATACTGCCCCCTGTGATGATGATGGTATATGGCGGGTGGTGCTGCAAGGTATCTGCTGATTCCATTTCAAAATTTTGGTGAACTGGAATGCCGGTCAAGTATATGTTGTTCTGATCGATACCCTCTGATATTAGCTGCTTCTTTACTTCCGTGCTCGGAACAAAATGGTAATCAATGTTCTTCCGTCCCCATAATTGATTCACGAAAAAATCAGTGTATACATTCACAACCGTCAGATTCGGATATTCAGGCTTTAGTCGGTTCAGCAGATAAGAAGGCAGCGCATGTGTGCAGAAGGCGATATCAGGCTGTTTTTCTTGGAGGATGTGCCTCATTTGCTGTGTGAACAGCCATTCGTACATGAAATAGCGTTTGTCATGCTGAAATTCTCCGCAGGCGAGGAGCCTGTAAATGCCGCTGTACGTTTTCGGGAAATATTGAATCCATTTTAAATAAGCCACGGAGGACAATTTTTCTAACCGCCTATACGAATGTGAAAAGATATCAATCTTTTCAGCTGCCAGCCCTTGAGACTCTAATTCAGCCTGCAATGCATCAGCCACATGATGATGGCCGGTGGAAATGCTTAAAAAAGGAAAAATGAGAATGTTTTTCATGACAGTCCTCCTAAAAAAATATGGCAACTATATTTTGAGGAGAACGTTCACAAAATATAAGGGTGTTTTTGATTATGAGGAAGGTGAAGAGATGAAAACCTGTTTCCTTTCCATATGGAGAGTGGTTGATCCGATTTATTTCTTTTTTTCAAGGCTAAGCTTGATTGACAACGATCAAAAAAGCGTTTTTCGAGTCAGGCTGACGAAGTATAAAGGACATCATGTCGTGCTGAGCGATGGAACGCATATAAGAAAAAATGATGTGCTCGTTAAAATTCATCTGCACAATATTAAGCTGATAAGAGAACTGCAAAGCATTGAGAGCGCGGTCAGAAAAGGAATCATTATTTATCAGAAAGTATATCAATCGATGCCGCTTCTTCTTGACTATATCAACAATCATAAAAAAAGCGAGAAAATCAAAGGAATCATTGGGATTACAATGCTTGACAAAGGTGTGGAAAGGCTCGGCTTTGATGTGATCACCCCGGTGAACCCTTTTTACAGATGCTTTAAAAAAGTGTCTCATGTGCCGATTTTATATTTGACTTCAAAGCCTGTGAGCTTGCGGCATTTACCGAATTCATCCTATTTGTTTATCTCAAAAGAAAAGCTGCAGAAAACCTATCAAAAAAAAGACTGATGCCTCGGTCAGCACAGTCTTTTTTGATTAAATCTGATGAAATGTCACTTCAGGGCGGCTTCCGACACGGATATTTACGCCGGTTTGTCCCAAGCCCTCGCTGATATAAAATGGTTTATCGTGATGATAATGAAGGCCTTTAATCATGTTCATTCGCACGAGCTTTCCCATTTTCACCAAATGATACGGTTTTGGCCAGTGAATTTGCCCGCCGTGAAAATGCCCTGACAGCAGGTAATCATAATGAACATCTTTCATATCCAGAATAATATTTGGGTCATGTGTTAAGACAAGATGATAGCCATTTTCCAGACTTTGATAAGAGCCGGTGATATTACTCCGATTCGTACTGTAATCATCAATGCCGATAATATTGACTGGCCCTGCAGCCGTCTCGATTCGAACATGTTCATTTTGCAGCGTGATACAGCCGTTTTCCTCTAAAACTCGCTTCAATCTCTGAAAGTCCTCTTCTTTCAATACATAATCGTGGTTACCGAACACCGCGTACATTCCATATGCAGGCTTTAGCTTTTGCAAGGCGTTCAAGTAACCTGCCAGTTTCGGAATATTACGTTTCCGATCAAGAAAATCCCCGGTAAGAGCAATGATGTCCACAGGCTGATCTTTTGTTAAATGATACAGCTCCTCAGGTGAGACTGAAATGTTTTCCAAGTGAAGATCAGATAAATGAAGGATATTTAATTTTTTTCTGGCTGGAAGGCCGTCTTTTTGGTCGATTGAAATGGTGTTGACTTTCACATCTTTTGTATTGCGGTTCGCTTTATATAGAAATGGCACAAATACGAGTATGGCCAATGAAAGTAAGATTGTAAACAAAATATATCCCCTCCCTTCTATCAGTATAGTAAGTGATCAAGCCCTATGGATAGCGGGAATTAATGGGTAGAGACAGGTTGAAAAACGGATTGTCATATGATGAATGATTTGGAAGGGAAAAGGGATAATAAATTTTGACACATGAGGCAGAACATGCCGACGGAGTCAGAATAACAAATGGATGTGTAAGCAATGTTACGATTGATGAGACAACAAAAAAAAGAAACATATTATCTCTGGATCGCATTATTTCTTCTTTTATTGTATGTATCCCCGCTTTTTATTTTAAAGGAAGATGCCCATATCCGGGTCCACGATAATTTAGATTCCAACATCGCTTGGTACAAGGTTCTGGCCGATAGCGGAGAAATCGTCGGCAAGGTTGACGCTGCCATTCCGCAAATCATTAACGGGCTGCCCCGGGATGCCTTTGGCACCGAGTGGAGCGGAATTGTTTGGCTCCATGCTTTCTTTTCTTCCATGACCGCCTATGCAATAAGCCAGACGGTTACAAGAGTTGTCGCTTTTTTTGGAATGTATGTGCTGCTGAAGAAACATATAATCCCGGAACCAAAAGCGGCTTTTATCCGAATTGGCGTATCGCTTGCATTTGCCTTAACACCGTTCTGGCCTTCGGGAATGCTGAGTACGCTTGGGTATCCCTTGGCACTGTGGGCTTTTTTAAATATCCGAAAAGGGGATATCTCATGGAGAGAGTGGCTGACGCTGGGCTTGCTCCCTCTATACTCAAGCTTTGTTCTAGGCTTTTTCTTTTTCCTGGCAGGGATGGCGTGTTTTTGGCTGTATGATGCCATTACAAAAAGAAGATGGAATTTGATGTTCTTAGGCAGTATTGCATTTATGACGAGTATTTATCTTTTCGTTGAATATCGGCTTGTCTATTCGATGCTGTTTGAGCACGCACCGATGCATCGTATCGAATTTATCTCATCCAGGCATGACGTTTGGCATTCTCTTCGGCTTTCCGTAAAAAACTTTGTCTATGGCCATAATCATGTGATGACCGTTCATACCGTTGTCATCCTTCCGATCCTGCTGGTCGTATTTGCTGCTCTGCTGTTCAAACGAAATCGGACAAAGCCAGAAAATGTTTATCTGTTTTTATGTGTGCTTAATTACGGGTTGTCATTATGGTATGCGTTTTGGTTCAACAAAATTTGGGCTGTTCCAAAGCAGAAATTTGCTTTTTTAGCAGAATTTAATTTTGCCCGTTTTCATTTTCTTCGGCCGCTTGTTATATACGTGAGCTTTGCGCTTGCTTTATATCTCATTTGGCGGATGGGGAAAGGATGGAAATGGCTTGTGTACGCCGCAGTCGCTGCACAGCTGATGGTGTTGGCGCCTTTTAATGAAGAATATACGTATGGCGTTCATTACAACGCGCCGACATTCAGGGAGTTTTATGCATCAGAGCAATTCAAAGAGATTAAGGAATATATCGGACGTCCGCAAGATTCGTATAGGGTGGCGAGCATCGGACTGCATCCGTCTATCGCCCAATATAACGGGTTTTATACGTTAGATACGTATAACAATCTGTATCCGCTCTCATATAAATATGAATTTAGAAAAATCATCGAAAAAGAGCTGGAAAAAAATTCTCGGCTGAAACAATACTTTGATGAATGGGGCAGCCGCTGCTACCTTTTTGTCGATGAACTCGGTAAACGATATGATTTCAAAAAGAACTCGAAGAAAACGATCAACAACCTTCAATTAAATACAGATGTATTTAAAAAAATGGGTGGACGGTACATTTTTTCTTCAGTTCCGATCATGAATGCTGAACAAAACCATCTCGCGCTCGTAAAGACGTTTGACCATAAAGATTCCGCCTGGCGCATTTATTTATATGAAACAAGATAAGGAGGATATCGATTGAAACAGTCACAGCCAGTATTAACCATCGTCGTCCCGTGTTTCAATGAAGAGGAAGTGTTTCAAGAAACAAGCCGTCAGCTGACAGAGGTTGTAGATGATTTAATTGAAGAAAAATTAATTGCTGAAGACAGTAAAATTCTGTTTGTCGATGATGGCAGCAAAGACCGCACTTGGGCTTTGATTGCTATGGAGAGCATTAGAAACAAGAAGGTTACCGGCTTAAAATTAGCCTGCAATGTCGGCCACCAAAAAGCGCTTTTAGCCGGACTGCATAAAGCGAAGAATAAGTCAGACTGCGTCATTTCGATCGACGCTGATCTTCAGGACGACATCTCTGTGATCCGGGATTTTATGCAAAAATATCATGAGGGCTGCGAGATCGTTTACGGTGTACGCCGGAGCAGAAAAACCGATACCTTTTTCAAGCGCACGACCGCGTTAGGGTTTTATCGTCTCATGAATAAGCTTGGGATTAAATTAATTTATAATCATGCTGATTTTCGTTTAATGAATAAAAGGTCCCTCGAAGAGCTTGAGCGTTATCCGGAAGCGAATCTGTTTTTAAGAGGTATTGTCCCCATGATCGGCTTTAAATCGGCCGAAGTTTTGTATGACCGCAAGGAACGCTTTGCTGGCAAAACGAAATATCCGCTCAAAAAGATGCTATCCTTCGCTTTTAACGGGATTACCTCATTCAGTGTCGCACCAATTCGATTCTTTACGCTTTTAGGGTTTGTTTTGTTTTTCCTCAGCGCTGTGGCAGGGATTGGCGCGTTTATTCAAAAGCTGCTCGGCCATACGAATGCAGGCTGGGCGTCTCTTATCATATCCATTTGGTTTTTGGGCGGGCTGCAATTGATGGGAATTGGAATCATCGGAGAGTATATTGGAACGATTTTTTCTGAAGTGAAAAGACGGCCGAAATACGCGATTGATATTGATTTGTATAATGAACAGCTGAGCCCGCTTCAGCGCCAGGAAAAAGAGCGGTTAGAAAAAAAGTACAGTTAAACACGGAAAGAGCTGACTTCATTAGTCAGCTCTTTTTCTTCAACTGATGCAATATAGCGCTAAGCGGTTCGTCTTGCGGGTTGCGGTAAAAATCAAAAAATGGGCAGCCCTGCTTCTTAATTCGATCGATGACCGTATCAATTGTAAACAGAGCGGGTGTTAAAGATGATTGCACCTCATGCCAGTAGAGCGGGGCTGCAACAGTCCCAAGCTCATTTCCTCTCGTCGAATAGGGACAGATAATCGTTTTTCCTTCTGCATGCTGCAAATAATCAAGATACAATTTGCCGTGTCTGTTTTTAATCAAGCGTTCAGTGGTAAAGAGCTCGGGAATTGCATTGGTGCAGTACTCTGCGATCAGCTGCGTAAATTGGCGTGTTTCTTCATACGTAAATGCCTCGGGAGACAATGGAATATAAAGCTGGATGCCTTTGTTGCCGGACAGCTTCGGGTACGATGTGATGCCAAAGGAATCCAACAGCCGCTTCAGTTCATTTGCGGCCTGCACGGCCATAAGAAAGTCATCTCGCGAAGGCGGGTCTAAATCAATGACAATCTCAGCCGGACGCCTGCTTTTAATGGTTTGAAAAGGAACGTGAAACTCCAAAGCAAGCTGGTTGCAAAGCCATAGCAATGTAGACATATCCTCACAGACAATATGTTTATGGCTTCCATCATAGAAAGACTGAACAAAATCCGGCGCATAGTCCGGCTTGTTTTTTTGGAAAAATGATTCGCTCCTAGATCCATGCGGATAGCGGATGACGGTGACAGCCCGGTTTTTCAGAAATGGGAGCAGGTAGTCACTGACTTCAATCATATACTGAATAAAATCTTCTTTTGTTTTTTTATTCTTTTCAAATATGATTTTATCCAGGCTTGTGAACTGGAGCTTTGGGTGAACCGGTTTGGAGTGTCGTATGACTTGCGCATACGTGCATTCGGTCCAGTCCATTTGGAATTCGAAACCGATAAACGATACCTCTCTTAATGTGCCTTGGAGAATTGTTAAGTATTGAACAGCTGCACAAATCGAAGGTTCAAGCGTAAATTCGCCTGAGGGTGTTTGATGTCCGTGCTGTTCCATAATCTCGCGTATAGCGCTTTTTTCCTCATCGCGCATTCCGTGCGAGACAGAGGCAATCGGTGTCATTATTCCGTTTTTTAACACCGATACCGTCAGAAACCCGTTGTTAGGGTTGAACCCTGTTATGCAAACATAAGCTTTTTTAAAGTTTTTATATTTGAGCCAATCGGACGACCGCTTCTTTTCAAGCCATTTGCTGTTTGTTTTCTTCGCTACAATTCCTTCTCCGTCATATTTTATTACCATCTCCCAGAGTTGATCAAAATGATCATAACAGGGAATGGATTGAATGGTTTCTTTTGCGTAAGGATCTGGAGATGCAGGAAGCTTTGCTGCGGATATGAGTTCACGCAGAGATTTTTTGCGGTCCAAATACGAAAGAAGCGTTACATCTTCTCCGCTTCGCTCTAACAAATCAAAGGCGAGAAAGCAGCACGGCCGCGCGTTTGCCGATTCCTGAATCTTGTCTGGCCTTTTCAAACGCCCCCGCACTTGAAGGTGTTCAAAATCTGCACGACAGGGATTCACCAAACATACGATTTCACCGTCAAGTGTCAGCGGAAGCTCTTTTTCTAGGTGCTGAAAGGCAGTTTTGGCGAATTGTGTGATTTCAGGGAAGGTGCTGCTGAGCTCCACACCATTTCTGCTGGTTAAGGTCACACCTGAAGAATGGATGCGGAGAATACAGCGGTACCCATCATATTTTACTTCGTAACGCCATTCTGCTCCGATTGGCGGTGACGAAGTTAAAACCGGCTGCATGGTAAACGCCATGCGCTATGATGTGCCGGAGGCTTTTTTTCTAGTTGTTTTTTGTTTTTTATCTCCGGCTCCTTTCGGTTCAGCGGCTTGTGCAGGTGCGGCAGCCGGTGTCTCCCGGTTCGGCCTTCTGGTTCTGTCGATGCTGGCTTGCAGAGCGCTTACCAGGTCAATGACATCTTCACGAGGTGGCGCTTTATCAGGAGTCACAGCCGTTTCTTTATTTTCTAGCTTGTCGTTGACTCTTTGCAGCAGCGCCTGTCGGTACGTGTCTTCATATTTCTCAGGCTCAAACTCAGCAGTCAGTTCATCTATTAATGTGATAGCAGTTTGCAGTTCCTTATCGTTTACATTCGATTGATCAGGTACACCTGGGACATGAGCGGCGCTTCTGACCTCATCGGGATAATGGATAGACTCCATGACGATACAATTTTCATAAACACGGAGAATCGCCAGCTGCTGCTTTGACCTGATTGTCATATTGGCGATACCGATCTTTCCGGTTGAGCGCAGCGCCTCACGCAGCAGGGTATAGGCCTTCGTCCCATTATCCCCGGGGCCGACAAAGTAGGAGCGGTTAAAATAAATCGGATCAATTTCCTGAAGCTGAACAAAGTCAACAATCTCAACCGCTTTCTCCTCATGCTCCTGTTTTAAGCTTTTTAAATCTTCGTCCGTCAGCACTACATATTTGCCTTTTACATATTCATATCCCTTCACAATTTCATCAGGACTAAGAGTTTTTTCGCAATTTGTGCAAACTTTCTCGTATTTGATTGGTGCGTGATCCTCTTTATGGAGGCTGCGCAGTTTAATATCTTTATCTTCTGTGGCCGCATATAGCTTGATGGGGATGTTTACTAATCCAAAGCTGATCGATCCCTTCCACATTGTATGCATATCGATAAACCCCTTTTTTTCTTTAGTGTGAAGAGAAGGAGTACGATTCATGTGTAGTAACTTATGGGTGAAAAAAGCCGGCGCTGTTATTGCGACGGCTGTTCAATAATGAATTGTTCGAATTGTTCCGGAGGTATTGGCCTGCTGAAAAAGAAGCCCTGTAAATGGTCGCAGCCTTTTTCAAAAAGAAGCTGCTTTTGAGCTGCATTTTCCACACCTTCGGCAATCACCTGCAAAGACAGCTGATGCCCCATGGCAATAATAGCTCCGGTAATTTGCTCTGATTTAGGATGGGTCTGAATATCGTCAATAAATGATTTGTCAATCTTCAGCCTGTGAATCGGGAAGTCCTTCAAATAGCTAAGAGAGCTGTGACCAGTACCGAAATCGTCAATACTGATTCTGATTCCTAATTCTGTAAGGGATGACAAAACCTTTTTGGAGTGATCGAGATTGTCCATTGTCATGCTTTCCGTCACCTCCACTTCAAGAAGCTGCGGAGGAAGCTGGTATTTATTAAGCGTATCCTTGATGAGGGGAATCAGATCTTCGGATTGGAACTGTCTGGCGGAAATATTAATGGCGACAGAAAGATCATAGCCTTTGTCGTGCCAAATCCTTGCCTGCTTGCATGCTTCATCTATAATCCACTTTCCGATATCAATAATAAGTCCCGTTTCTTCTGCGACACCGATGAATTCTCCGGGCGGACGCAGTTGCCCGTCTGGTGTCACAAGGCGTATCAGTGCTTCTGCTCCTGTCATTTTTTGTTTTTTTACACTGAATTGCGGCTGATAATGCAAGACAAATCTATCGTTTTCGATTGCTTCTCTGAGTACCATCTCTTGGTTAAGCTTGACGGTTTCTTTGTTGCCGATTGAAAAAGAATAGTATCTGTATTTGCTTTTGTTTCGTTCTTTAGCCGCATACATCGCCATATCAGCCTTTTTCATCAATTCAAGGCCATCCGTCCCGTCTTTTGGAGATATCGCAATCCCGATACTGACAGATGTGACAAGGGTGTGATCTTGAATTTTGAAAGGTTTTTTGAATATTTGGATAATTTTTCTTGCTAAAACATCTGCTTCGCCTGTTCCTGTATTGGCGTCTGTTAATATAATAATAAATTCATCACCGCCAAGACGGGCGATAAATCCGTTATCAGGGACTACAGATGACAAACGTTTAGCCGCAAACTGAAGCAGTTGATCGCCGACATTATGCCCTAATGCATCGTTAATCACTTTAAACCGGTTTAAGTCGAGAAAGAATACAACGGTGTTATAATGCAAGGTATGCTCGCGATTCAGTACCTTTGTTAGATGAGAGATGGCATGTCTTCTGTTAGGTAAGTCTGTAAGCGAATCATAATGAGCCATTCTATGGATTTCTTTTTCTGCTTTGTACTGCTTCGTCATGTCTTTGCAAATGACATAAATGCTGTCCAGTTCTTGATTGACCTCAACAGGTATGAGCGTAATATTTAAGTGAAACTGGCCTTTTTCAGTGATAAGTTCGCTATCGCTGTTCATCGCTTGTTTATCTTTTTTAACTTGCTCAAAAAGGCGCTTAATCTTCTGTGATGTGTAATTCCTCCAGTCATGCATGCTGAAGCCAAATTTGCTGATCATTTCCTCACCAGCGTGATTGGAAGATATTATGTCTCCTTCTAATGATAAAATAAAGATTGCATCAATATTGTGGACGATTAAAGACTGAAATCGCTGTTCGTTATCCTTTATGCGTTCGCTCTGTTTAATAAACTTTCGATCTGCATGGGAACTGAATAACAATAACGTTTGGATACAAAAAATAATTAAAGTAACAAAAATTGACCAATGAAACGTTTGCACCTCCATATGGCTTCCGGGCGGAGCCATGTCCTTATGGAAAGTTGCCGCAAGCATCCCTGTGTAGTGCATGCCCGAAATCCCAATGCCCATTACAATTGAACTGACGACTTTATAGAATATAAGATGCTCAGAATGTTTTTTTACGGCCAAGTCAAAGAATATTTTTAACGAGACGAAAGAGGCTGCAATCGCAATGATAATTGAAACTGTAAATAAAATAGGTTCGTAAATAATCATTACCCGGGAAATGGCAGACATTCCGATATAGTGCATAGAAGCAATAGATGCGCCAAGCACAACTGATCCGGTAAGCAGTCTGTAATATGTAAGGATGTGCCGGCTGACAAAATATAATGACACAAATGATCCCGAAACAGATGCGCCAATGGCTGCCATTAAAGGCATGAATTCATATTCCATCGGCATTTCCATATGGACGGCCATCATCCCTACAAAATGCATTGACCAAATACCGAATCCCATAATAAGTGAGCCGCCGATCAGCCAAATTTTACTTTTTAAGCCTGTATTGATGGTGACTTTCCTTGAAAGTTCAAGGGAAATATACGAGGCGGTACAGGCAATTAGAATAGATAAACATATGAGAGTCGTATTATATGTAACGTGTATTTCCAAATGGAGATTCCCCCCGTATCGTGTGTTCCAGTCTTGTTGACTCTCTTTATTATCGGCTGCTTAACCGCAGAGTTTCAGCCTTCAAAACGATAGAAATACGAGGGAGATCTATTTTTAGTTCAACTGACCGTGAAAAATGTGTTAAAATCATCTTGATGTTTTCCGAAAAAACAAAAATGTATGATACATAAACATGAAACAAGGGAGTTGGTGGCTATCGAAGAGCTGGTTATGTCATGGATAGAAGCATTTAAAAGCTTATCTTATTTTGGAATATTTCTAGCGCTCAGCATTGAGTTTATTCCGGCCGAAGTCGTCTTGCCGCTTGCGGGTTATTGGGTATCTAAAGGCGATATGACACTTGCCGGCGTTGTTTTGGCAGGATCGCTTGGGGGAGTGGCCGGTCCGCTTACGCTGTATTGGATAGGCCGGTACGGAGGAAGGCCGTTTCTTGAACGTTTTGGAAAGTATCTCTTTATTAAACCTGAAGCGCTTGATAAGTCAGATAAATTTTTCAAAAAACATGGGGGCTTTGTCGCGTTTAGCGGCCGTTTCTTGCCTGGCATCAGGACATTGATTTCCATACCGTGCGGAATTGCAAAAATGAATGTTTGGGTGTTTTCGCTTTATACATTCATTGCTATGCTTCCGATTACATTTGTATATGTTTATCTCGGTGTGAAGCTCGGTGAAAATTGGAAGGAAGTCGGCTCTATTCTTGATCAATATATGCTTCCGATCGGGATAGCCATTTTGGCGCTTTTCCTGCTCTACTTACTGATGAAAAAGAGGAAGAAACGCACGCACTCCGAACAATTATCTGTATTTTTGAAAAATAAACGTTGACAAATCATTGCGCTGCGCATATCATTGACGTATAAAATCATATTTCTTGAAATCCCAAAGGGGAGTAGCGTCCGGAATGTATTCCGGAAACAAAGTCGTCATTTCATGGATTGTATCCATCGGCTTTGTTGGCATGCCTGAATTCATGTCTAGCAAGACCTTTGCCTTATGTCGGCAAAGGTCTTTTTTGCATGGTCCGGCCGGCATAAGATCGGATGAAGAGAAAGAAAACAACTTTTTTGGGAGGGTATCATTTATGGATGCAGCATTATTATTAGAGTATGGTTGGGTTCTTCTCGTCTTGATCGGGCTGGAAGGGATTTTAGCCGCCGATAACGCGCTGGTTATGGCGGTAATGGTAAAACATTTGCCGGAGGAAAAAAGAAAAAAAGCGTTATTTTATGGATTGGCAGGGGCTTTTGTTCTGCGATTTGGCTCTTTATTTGCAATTTCTTTCTTGGTCAACGTATGGCAGGTTCAAGCGATTGGCGCGATCTATTTGCTGTATATCTCAGCAAGCCACTTATTGAAAAGATATGTATTTAAGAAAGAAGACACACATAAAGAGACGAAGCAAAGCGGTTTTTGGCCGACTGTTTTAAAAGTTGAGCTGGCAGATATCGCGTTTGCTGTTGATTCCATCTTAGCAGCAGTAGCGCTGGCGGTTACACTTCCTGGGACATCACTCCCGAAGATCGGCGGACTTGACGGAGGACAATTTCTCGTCATTTTGGCCGGCGGTATCATCGGACTGGTGATCATGCGGTTTGCGGCTTCCATGTTTGTGAAGTTATTAAAGGAACGTCCAAGCCTAGAAACAGCAGCCTTTGTGATTGTCGGCTGGGTCGGAGTGAAGCTTGCTTTATATACGCTTGCCCATCGCGACATAGCGGTTGTTTCTGAGCACTTTATCCATTCTGGAACATGGAAACTGATATTCTGGGGTGTCTTAGCAGCAATCGCGGTTTGCGGCTGGTTTATGTCAGGTGGGAAAAAACAGCCGGAGGGCGCACAAAACGAGCAAAAAAACAGCACCCGTGAACGGGCGTAATCTGAAAGACTCTGCTTAAAAGCAGAGTCTTTTTGTGTTTGAAGCGTTTTCATAAGCGAAATAAAATAACATTTTTATAACATCTTTGTTACAAAAAACACGCATTAAACCCCCTTAATTCTTTAGAAAGGCACGAAAACATGTATAGGACGTCAGAATGGTTTGTCATAATTGAGACATTGGAAATCAATATTTCTTTTTCTCCTTTGCGAATCCCTATCAAATTAGCTATCATTAATGAGTAGTTATAGGGAGGAACTGAGGTGAAACCAGTGCTTAGCCTTTTGTTTAAATTGGGAAAAAAGAAGCAAACACTTGAAAAAGCTGTTGAGAGTATACAAAAAGGCAATAAAGATCTGCAAAATGAATTAATACAGCAATATAAGCCATTTATCGCAAAGACGGTTTCATCCGTTTGTAAACGATATATAGATGAAAAAGACGATGAGTTCAGTATTGGACTGATCGCGTTTAATGAAGCTATAGAAAAATATTCACCTGAAAAAGGAAATTCTCTGCTCGCATTTGCTGAGCTTATTATAAAAAGAAAAGTCATTGATTACATTAGAAAAGAAGCCAGAAGTGCACAAAATATAAATATCGATTTACAGGAAGGAGACGATCAGGAGTCATCACAAAGCCTGATTGAAGCCGAGCTTTCCATAGATGAATACCGCCGTCAGATTGAACAGGAGCAGAGGCGGGAGGAAATCCTCTATTTTCAAAAGCAGCTCAAGGATTATGGTTTATCGTTTAAAGAACTGCTTGAAAATTCTCCAAAGCACACGGATGCAAGGCAAAACGCCATAAAGGTGGCAATGACGCTTGTTGAACATGAAGAATTGGCCGCTATCCTGTATACAAAGAAGCAGCTTCCGGTCAAACAGCTGGAACAGCTTG
>NZ_JAVAXX010000174.1:0-13910 GCF_042709275.1 Bacillus sp. LR_5
GCCATCAAACAGATGGCGGAAATTTTTGTGAGAAATGCGGATCACCGCTCCCCGGTCAATCAGGCCACCAGCATGCAGCTCAAACTGGAGCCGCTGCAAAGCAAGCAGCAAAACAGTTCGGTTCATTTGTCTTATCCGTCCTGAAACGCCCTTATCAGGAATGTAAAGCAACAGGCGGAGAGCAGTTGATCAGCGCAATCATTACGATGGTTCTTTTCAGTTTGCTGACCCCTTTGATGTTTTATATTCTTTTTTCAGACGGTCCCGGAAGCGTAAGCTTTACAGCAATCTTCTTAGAGCCAACCATTTATTTTATTTTATTTCTATTTGGCCTGCATGCATGCATCTTTTTCGCCCTGAAAATCGCGGGAAACCAAGTATCTTTCAAGGATTCATTCTCAAGATTCGGAGCGTTTCTCATACCGTTTACGGCTATTTTGATTCTTGCCCTTTTCTTCTTTTTATTACATACAGACATTTGCTTTACTATATTAGCCGTTGGTTTAATCGGTGCATTCTTCGCCATTCCTCCTGCGATGCTGAGCAGTTACCAGCATTCATATAAAGGGAAGGTTGATGTCATTTACTCAACGATTGTAATTTATCTGATCATCTGCGTTACATTTCAGCTTATTATCGAACACTATGTCAAAGAAATTTTCCGTTATATGCTCTTTTAAAAACAACCCCATCACCTGCTGGTGATGGGGTTGTTTTATTGAATAGACGTTAAGTAAATTCTTCCGTTCTTCACTACGCCGGTGTAGGTCCAGTTATATGTTCTGAGCTTTGGACTGCCGCCTGATTTTGTGATATAGAATTCTTCATACGTCTTAATCGTGATAGCCGACCCATTTTGGCTCCAGCTTTTCACTTCATAGTTATTAAAGTCTTCTGTTGTCCCCTCTTTATTTAATTTCGACACGAGATGCTGCTGGTCGGAATAAAGGGAACTGCCTTTTTCAAGGCTGTCTTCCATCAGTGAGAAATTATTTTGATTCACGGCATCTGCCTGACTTTGCAGATAACTGCCCATAAATAATGTCACTTGTTCATCTGTAACATCGCCGCTTGCAGAGCTTTCACTGCCTTTGTTTTTCGAGCCAGCCCAGGCGGAAGTGTATGTCTCTGGTTTATCATTTTTGATTTTCTTTATATTTGTGCCTGCAGATTGGAATGTTGATTCTGCATCTTCGAAAATCCACTTTTTCTGTTTTTTATCATATAAAAGAAGATATTCATAACTCGGACTTTCGTCAGTCATTTCAGATTTTGTATAGTCGTTATACGAAGAAGACTGGTGAAGTTCTTTTCCTGTTACCGATACCTGCCACGTTCCGTCGTTTTTCTGAGAGAGGGCAAATGTGTCCAGGTCAAAATCAGTTTCCAAGTATCTATCTTTTAAGTATGAATCCGCGCTTTTCATAGAATCGACGGTGTCCTTCGTCTCCGCCTTCCAATTGGCACTTGCCTCTGTCATCTGGGCTGTATTCCCATCAGATAGAGCTTTGGAGTATTGTTTTGTTGTTTTGACAATTGTGTTCATAATCTGTTCCTGTGTATCTTGATCAGGAATTAACGTTAACTCCATTTCTTTATCATCGATCGGAACGCCGGCAGTTTTTGTTTTTCCCCACGGAAATTCTGCCTCGACTGAAGCTGTCATTGATCCATCTGTCAGCAGCGGACCGTATGTTACGGATTTGAATGGGTCTTTATGAATCGACTTGCCGTTAATCAGCAAATCTCCCTTCCCGCTCTTGATGTCATCCGCTAAGCTGAATGTCACATCGTCTGCTTCCAATGAGAGATCAACACGAAAGCTGTTATCGCCAACCGCCTGAATGTCTTCCTTTTTCACAAGGTCAACGACATCGTTTTTCAGTTTGGCTGAGACTGTATATTCGCCGGGAATGTACGGACCGAGGGTTTGTGCTTGATCTGCTTTCTTTACAGATCCGGCTTCCTCTTTATTGACATATAGATCGGTATTTTTATAATTGCTGCTCACTTCAAAATAAACAGGTGCTACCTTTAAGTCATAATGGTCAAATACCAGCAGGCTTTTCCCGTCTTTTTCTGCATATACGATATCCTTCTGGGCTGTTTCATCCCGCAGCGATGCAAAAAGTTCATCTTTTTTGTCTGGATGATCCTTCAAATATGTAAGAAACGGTTTTACATTATTTTTAGTGAGTTTAAGATTGTCATTTACCGGTGTAAGGAGAGTCGCGATTTGGTCCTGATCCCCATCATTTACGGCCTGTTCAAACTTGTCTACTAACCTATCCTTTGAAGTAAAATACGCTCCGGTTTTATATGCGGCGAATAATATAACGCACGCCGCGGCAATGCTGCTCCATAAAATGATGGTTTTCTTAGGGATCGGTTTTCGCGGAGCCTGCCTTGTTTCTGCAGTGCTAGCTGTTTCTTGATTTGCCTGTTTGCTGCCCCCTCCGATCGGGGTGCCGCATTGTTTACAAAACTTGGCTCCTTCATTATTCTGGGAGCCGCAATTCTTACAAAAAAACATGACTTTCCTCCTATTCTACTAATTTGATAACATTTACTGCTTTTCATATTTTATAATAAAACAGAATGAAATTGGGAACGAATGAAAAAATTAAATGTCTATCAGACTAAAAAGGTGGAATGAATATGCAAAAGCTCAGGATTGAATTAGGAGAAGAAACAAATGACGAATTATATGATCTATTGCTGCTCGCCGATCCATCGAAAGACATTGTAGATGAATATCTTGAGAGGGGAGAATGTTACACAGCTTGGGCCGGTGATGAGCTTGCAGGTGTTTATGTATTGCTAAAAACAAGGCCGCAAACAGTTGAAATTGTAAATATTGCGGTAAAAGAATCTCTTCAGAAGAAGGGCTTTGGCAAACAGCTTGTACTTGACGCCATTGAAAAAGCGAAGGAGCTGGGGGCGGACACGATTGAAATCGGCACGGGGAATTCGAGCATTCATCAGCTTTCCCTCTATCAAAAATGCGGATTCCGCATTCAGGCGATCGACCACGATTTCTTTCTCAGACATTATGATGAGGACATTTTTGAAAACGGGATTCAATGCCGCGATATGGTGAGGCTTTATTTGGATCTTTAATAAAAGAGCTGCCGCATGATCATCGGCAGCTCTTTTATATAGAAATTAAAAAAACTGATTCGCTTTTTTTCCGGTATCCCGCTGCATTCCTTTCCTCACTGACAGTATAAAAAAAGTCAGGACGAGAGCCAGACCGACAGCCAGAAAAATATAATCAGCGTCCATAAACACAAGAAGCACTGTGTAAACAGCTGCTGAAAGAGGTTCTCCCATCTTTACGATAGAAAAAATAAGCGCGAATATTCTTCCGAAGTATTCAGTCGGAACCGTCTTTTGAAAATACAGAACCGTTTGCACATCAATATAGGAGATGATGACGCCCAGCACCAAAAAAATGGCACATTCCAGCCCGCTAAGCGGAAAAAACAAAAACATAATGAGCAGCCCTACCGCTGTTAAAGTTCTGGGATAAAGCCGTTCTAGCCGCTTCGTATTCCACTTGAAAAATACAGCAAGATTCCCTAAGAGCATTCCGCCCTGAAACATTGAATACATGATGGCGAACCATACGGAATAGTTCTCATGAAAACGTTCCACTGCAAGAATCGGCCCCATTACAGAAATAAATCCGGCAATGACGAGATTTACGATAAAAAAATAACCGACAGCAGTCATCCAAGATGAGTTGCCCTTCAGCATTCTGTAGCCTGTCTTAAGGGCTTCTGCCCCTTTGCTTTTTAGGCCAACAGATTCTGAAATGTGAATAAGGGCAATCAATGCAGCGGATACGAAAAATGCCGTCCCATTTATGAGAAACAGAAGCCCAAACGGAATCGCCGCAATCAAAACGCCGCTAATCAGCTTTCCGACGATCAGACCAATAAGTTCGCTAGTGTTAATTAATGAAGTCGCCTGATCGAGATGTTTCTGAGGGACAAGCAGCGGAATAAGCGCCACTTTCGCCGGGGAAAAGAGCATCGATTGCAGCGATAAACAAAATGCGCATATACCAATGATCCATACAGTTAACAAACCGTTCGCACTAAGGACTGCCAAGAGAATCATGATGACTGCTCTTCCGGTATTACACACATACAATATGGATTTTTTTCGTAATGAATCAATTAAAGGTCCGGTAAACATTCCGAATGTCAATGGAACGAGCTCGATAAAAGAGATCACCCCGACCAATATTTTGCTTCCGGTCAAATCGAGCACTAGAAGCGGAAGTGCGATGAGCCAGACGCCATCCGCCGCGGAAGAAAATACTTGTGCAGACCAAAGCTTTGCATAATTTGGTGTTCGATATGCCGAATTACGTCCGCTTTTTTTCTTCATCAGAAGCACCGCCGAACCATTCTAATGTTCTCCATGATTCTTTTCTTTGTGTATAGTCCTCTTCCATCACTTCAAATACGATACCCGTGCCATCCCCGCGGTGTATCTCCTTTAACATCTCCGCCGCTTGTCTGAGCAACGGTTCATTAATCGTTCCTTCAGCGGGATGACGCCCTTCAAAACAGCGGACATCACCATGCGGGAAGGCTAGCTGGCGAAACGAACTGAAATGATAATGTTTAATGCTGTCCTTTAAGGAAAGAAACTGAAAAAAATCAGGGTATCTCAGCTTTTCATCCCTGAACATAAGTGATGATGACAGATGTGTCTGATAGGTAATGGCCCAATGACACAGATCCCATGTAATGCCGACATGTTTTAAACCGAGCTGAACCAGCTCCTCAAAATCCTCAGGATAAATAAATATCGGGTCAAAGTCTTCGCCCAGATTCCCGATAATCGGCAGATTTTCGACTCCAATCCATATATCTGTTCCTTTCAGCTCATCATCAAACGCCGCAAAAAATTCAATGACTTTTCTGCGGTTTCCTTCTAAGTCATAGCTTTGAAATTCTTCAACGGACATAAATTGATTGGCATGAACAGTTATGCCCTTAGCGCCGTACATATCCGCAAGCTCTGCAAAATGCAGCAGACGGTCCTTTATATGCGCTTCGTGAACATAATCCGCATTGTCGGTGGGAAAATGAAGTGTCAATAATGACGGCTCAAGCTGTTTTGTGTAATCAAGTGTCCGCTTGAAGGTTTGCACATAATCGGTTTCTTCAAACGACTTTCCGTCGAAGATGTTGGCTTCAAGACCGTATCCTGCTTCGACCCACTTTTTATCGATTTGCTTCGGGTCTAACCCGAAAAACGGTATTTGCGCAATCATCCGTCACCACGTTCCTCTCACAAGCATAAATGCTTCTGCTGCAGAAAAACCCGATTTAGCTCCCCATACGTATGCGTTATTTTCTATCGCTTGCAAGGATCGCGGATGCGGGAAATCCCTCAGCTCCGAATCATAGCACGCCATGGCCTCCAGCTTCAATTCAAGCTCTTCTTCTATATTAATGAAGAAATTCGCATGGAATTGATCCTTCTTCAAGTAGTTCCACTCTGTCGAGGATAAGGTCTCGTATGCCAGAACCTGTTTTACGGAATGACCTGGAAGCGGGCGGGTTGCCGTCATCACCGCTCTGAATACGACGGCATGGTCAATATTAATGTCACCACCGTATTGTGTATATACGATATCGGGCTGAAACCGTTCAATTTGTTTTTCTGCCTCTTTTACAACATCCAGCAAATCCATTGAATCCAGCCTGTTATCAGGAAGATTTAACCTGACAAAATCAGTTATGCCGAGCGTGCTAAGCGCTTGTTCCGTTTCACTATAGGAATGCTGCATGATCGAATCACAAGGTTTTTCATAGTCTTCTTTTCTAGACGATTTTCCTTCAGCCATAATGACAGCCGACACACTGTCTCCTTGACGGACATGTTTCGCCAACGCTCCGCCGACGCCGATAATTTCATCGTCCGGGTGCGCCGCAAATACCATTACTTTCATCATATTGTCCCCCTTTGATTAACGTCTCGCAAATATCCGCGCCGCAGTTCATAAGCATATCAAGCATAGAGAGATGAGGAATGTGCTCTCCGAACAACTGCGGATAATGGATGGCCCTGATTTGCTGGTATTCGATTGTAATTCCGCTTCTATCAAAATCACTTTCTATTAAATAGTCTGATCCTTGGCTGCCTGAATAATAGTGATCAGCTCCAAGTTCTTTACAAAGCGCGAGCACAAAATCACTCTTTTTTTCATTACGGCATTCGAGCTCCGACACATAGCAAATTGACGTCGATATGCGAAGTTCCCGCAGAAAAAAATTAATGATGAACATATTTAAATCATGAAGATACTCCCATTCCCGCTGATAGACATCTTTAAAAAACATTTGATATTCCTCGAAATAGGGAGCCTTCGCATAATTCATTTTAATCGCCATCCAGTGTTTCTTCCGCCAGTCCTGCTCTTGGTCGATTTTCATATCACGAAGCTCGATATCCTTATAATTTTTCATCTGCAAAGGAACAGTCAGCCACATGGGGCCTTGGGAAGTCTTGATTCTGTTCCGATTGAGAAATCCCTTTTTCTCAAACTGGGCTGTATCGTGAATGGCAAATACATCTGATTTATGGATTTTTTCAAAAAAACCAAACCAGGGGAGATAACTGGACTGATGGCCGCTTACCACTTTTACTCCGTTTCTGTGAAATGTCGACATCGTTTCTCTTCAGCTCCCCAATATCGTTTCGGTCTGGCAATTTCTTTACTGTGGGAATATCCAAAATCAACCCATTGCAGTTTCTTACCGATGGCGAATGATAAAGCGTTCCGCATCAGCAAATAAGAGGCCTGCGTTTCTTTTCCGGCAGGGCTGTTTACATTCTGCCAATAATAGAAATGGGAATGGTCATATAGAAAAATACTGCTGCTGATCATGTCAGCCTCAAGAAACGCCCCCACCCAAAAGACTTGCCTTCCAAGGCTTTCTAGCAGCTTTTGAAAAAAATCCTGACTCAGCATATAGGCTGCGCCGATGGCTGCTGTATGCGCCTTATACAATTCGTAAAACTCAGAGAGTGATTCTTGTCCGATAAGGCGGACGGACACATTTTTCTTTTCCGCATATCTGACGGCAGTCCGGGCTTTTCCTGAACAGTTTGTCCATAGCTCTTCAAATGTATCGGGAAGCGGCAATATGTGTGTGGCTTTTTCCGCCCAATGTTCTCCCGTTTCTTCGATAAAAGAAGTTTGGCCATGCGGAAGCAGGAAGCGCGATAATTTCTGTCCAAATAAAGCCTTGATTTCGCTTTGCAGCCATTCAAATGAAATCGGACGGTCTGAAATGACGCCGCCGTATCCTATCATATTCCCGCTGAGCAAGCCATTCTGCTCAAACACCGGAACATATATCACTTGTCCGCCGTCCGATGTCAGCTTAACAGGGTGAAACGAGGTATTGGGGAGCTCCTCCATAAGCTTCCCCCAATCATAGCTTTGAAACAATCCAGCCTGAAAAATGCCAGCGGCCCGTTCCCAAGCCTGAGGCGTTACGGAAAATGCTGTTTTTTGCATGATATATCACCAACATTCATTTCTTATTCTTTTGCTCTGCATACGCTAAAACGGTTTCAGCAATATACTTCACCTGCTCTGTGCCAAGAGGCGGTTTGAACGGCAGTGAAAGAACCCTTTTCCACAGAGAATGTTCATCCTCTTGCCGTGAATAAGGCTGATACAGCGGAATCAGGTGAAGCGGAAGGTAGTTCCAGCAGGTTTGAATCCCTTTTGCCGCTAAATAAGCAGAGCAGTCGTACCTTTCCCCTTCATGAGGGAAAACGATTGTCAAATAGTTCAGGCTTTCTCCCTCCTGCGGCTGAATCATCTTGATCCCGTATAACTCTTCTGCCTGTGCAAAAATGTATCTTGCCGTCTCCAAATTTCTAGATGAGTCTCTCACCAGCCGCTCCATCTTTGACAGCTGGTATTCGATAATGGCTTGCCTTACCGGATGCATTCGCAATAAAGGGACAGTAGCAGGTTTTTTCGGAAGAACTTCAAGCTTGCTCGTTTTCATAGAGGTCTGAACACCCGTTTTTCTGAATAAGAAGGATAGAGTCCTAGATCTCATCAAACCCTGTATTCGCTGCTGTCTCATATAAGCATCATAATCAGCATTGACTTGCTTTCGCTGTTCCATCGGCAGCCTGGCGTTTTTGTCCAGAACTTCTTTTCGGGCGATTAACGCTCCGCCCCCTATGCTGCCGAGGGGCTTTGACGGCCCAAAGCTCAAGATGCCGAAATCCCCCAAACCGCCTGCAAAGGTTCCGTCTTGTTTTGTAAACATGGCCTGAGCGGCATCGTCAATGACACGAATACGCTTTTCTTTCGCCCACTCGACAAGTTTCATGTTTTCCTTCCGGCCGTAAACGTGCGTTAAAATGACAGCGCACGTCCTCTCGGTCACTTTGTTTTTCACATCTTCAAAGGATAGGGACAAATCATCATCCAAATTGGCAAACACTGGGGAAGCTCCGGTTTGAAGCACAGCATCAATTACATTCGGACAGCTGAATGATGAAAAAATCACTTCTTTTCCAGGCCCCGCTCCGGATAATGTCAATGCAAGCACCAACGCTGCGCTTCCACTCGAAGTCAATTCGATGCTCTTTCCATAGCGTTTTTCCAATTTTTCTGCCAACGTTGTTCTTTTAGCTGAGATTAAGTGGGTGAAAAAACGTCTGCCTGAAAGCTGCCCCGGATAAATCGGAAACTTGATCTGTTTGGGGTTTTCAGGATAATGGAAGTTTTTGTTTTTGTCTTTCAACTTTAATCAGCCTCAGGCCTTCATCTAGGTTAATTTTAGGAGCATATCCAAGCAGACGCTTTGCCTTCTCGATCGAAGGAGCACGTTTGAAAATTTCAATGTCTTTCCCCCGGACACCATCCTCGCCCAGCTTTTTAAATGTATAATGCTCTTTCTCCCTGCCAGTCATCACGTTGATTTTCTCTGCCAGTCCTTTTATGCTGATTGGCAGATCGTTTCCTATGTTGAAATCTTCATAGGCACTCCCTTTGTGCAGCAGCGCCAGGTATGTTCCGTTCACGATATCACTAATGTAGCTGAAGCATCTGATTTGGCCGCCGTCTCCGTAAAGAGGAAGCTCCGCGCCAGCTTCGGCCAAACTGAAGAACTTGTTTATGACAAAGTCCTGACGCTGCTTCGGGCCGTACACATTAAAGTATCGGACAACTCTGACATGCAGTGAGGCTGATGCCTGCTCCTTCAAATATTCCTCTGACTTTAATTTTGCTTTTCCATAAGCGGATTTAGGGAGCTTCTCGCTTGATTCCGTATATGGATAATCTGGCGAATCTCCGAACACTTCTGAGCTGGAGGAAAAAAGAAGGGTCTTGATCCCCAGCTCCTTGCATACCTCCGTTACGTTTTTCGTTCCTTCAAAATTCACCTTGATTACGTCCTCTTCATTGCTGCGGCAGCTGTCTACTCCGACCATTGCCGCTAAATGAACGACAGCATCTGCTCCTTTTAATGATTCCCGAAGCGATTGACGGTCTAAAATATTGGTTTGGCGGAATTCTGCCTGAAAATCCGGCTTTTTTTGATCAGCGATGATCGTATGATAGCCTTTCTTCTGTAATAACCCCGCTAATTCACTTCCTATAAAACCTGCTCCGCCTAAGATAGCAATGTGTTTCATTGTCCGACCTCCTGGCTTAAAGATAAAACATCTTTAATTGATTGAACGATGTATTGACAATCTTCCTTCGATAATTGGCTATAAAGAGGCAGTGATACAATTTCAGGAAAGATGCGTTCAGTTACCGGCAGCTTTGCAGGAAAATGCTCTCTATAGTAGGGATGCATATGCACAGGGATAAAGTGGACACTCAACCCAATATGCTTCGCTTTCATCTCTTCAATAAACTGGTCTCGGTCCATTTCTCCGTGTTTTTTCACCCGCAGAATGAACAAATGCCAGGAATGTGTGATATGGCTTGGGATGTCTGTTAAAGGAAGTTCTGCTCTTTCTGGATGATTGATAAGCTCAGACGCATAATAGTTTGCGATTTTGGTCCGTTTTTCTTGGATCTCAGCAGCCCGTTTCAATTGAATGAGCCCAAGAGCAGCCTGGATATCTGTCATGTTGTACTTAAAGCCGGGAAGTAACACATCATATCGCCAGCTGCCCTTTTCACCGTATCGATTCCAAGCATTTTTTGTAATGCCATGCCATCCATACAGTCTTGCTCTTTCGGCAGCCTCTTCATCCTTAAGAATAAGAGCTCCTCCTTCTCCCGTCGTTATATTTTTGGTGGCATAAAAGCTGAAGCATACGGCATCTCCATGTGTGCCGATCATCTTCTCGTTATACCTTGTCCCAAGCGCGTGTGCGGCATCTTCGATCAAGTACAGTCCATTTTCCTTGCATATGCTGCTAAGCTCATTCAAATTTGCCGGATAACCTGCAAAATGGACCGCAATGACCGCTTTTGTCCGCGGTGAAAGCTTTTGTCTCACATCTTCCGGATCTATACATAAATCATCCTCGCAAATGTCTGCAAAAACCGGGGTTGCTCCTACATGCAAAATGACGTTTACACTTGAACAAAACGTGAAGCTTGGAACAATGACTTCATCTCCTTCTCCTACACCGAGTGCAAGCAAAGCCATGTGTAAGGCAGCAGTTCCTGAATTACAGCTGATTACGTGCTCCGCTCCCAGACATTCGCCAAGCTTTTTCTCAAATTCAATCACCTTCGGACCTTTTGAAATCCACCCCGACTTGATCGTTTCAGCTACAGTTTCCAATTCTTCGTTTGTCATATCAGGTCTGTGAAAAGAGATAAATTGTTTACTAATGACAGTTCCCTCCTATAGTGTGACAAGCTTTGCATTATCAGCTATTTTTTCTCTGCAAATGTTTCTCGTGTCGAAAATAATAGGCGCTGTATCCTGCAATATACTGTAATTGATATCATCATGATCGGTATGAATAATGACGACATCATATTGGTTGATCTGCTCCTTATTGAAAGGGACGGAGTGCTTGATGCTGCCGTCTTCCAGGCAGATTTCACTGATAAAAGGATCATAGTAATCTATCGTGCATCCCTTTTTCATTAAATCATCGATAATTGCAAATGCAGAAGACTCACGAGAATCATTTGTATTTTTTTTATAAGCAGCACCTATTAATAAAATATTGCAGTGTTCTTTATCAACCAGCTTCATGGCATAGTCGGACACTGAAAATGGCATTTCAGAATTGATTTCATCCGCTAAATCAATCAGCTTTGTCTGCAATCCCTTTTGATTGGCTATCCATTTAAAATAAAAAGGATCAATCGGTATGCAATGGCCGCCTACACCAGGGCCCGGGCTGAATTTTTGAAACCCGAACGGCTTCGTGTCTGCCGCATTGATCACTTCCCATATATCAATATCAAGTTCTCGGCAATTGAGTGCCATTTCATTGATGAGAGCTATATTTACATAACGGTAGGTATTCTCTAGGAGTTTAGCTGTTTCTGCTACTTCAGGTGAGGTTACTGGATGAATGCTTGTAACGATGGTGTTGTAAAACGCTGAGGCAAGTTTTGTGCAAGTCCGGGTCATTCCGCCGACCACTTTAGGGATATCGGCGACTTCGTAATGGCTGTTCCCAGGATCAATTCGTTCAGGTGAATAAGCTATAAAGAAATCGGAGCCTATGTTGACCTGCCGCCCTGCTGCCATTCTGTCAGCAATTTTTTGTTTTGTTGTGCCCGGGTAGGTTGTACTTTCTAAAATTAAAAGCTGATTTGGCCTTCCGTAAGCCAGCATGGTGTCAACTGCACTGTCTATGTAGCTAAGGTCGGGTATCTTATCTTTTTTGTTCAAAGGTGTCGGAACACATATCACAATAATGTCGCAGTGTTCTATGAGAGACATATTCTCACTCACTTGAAAACGCTCTGTGTGAAGTGCCTCTTTTAATTGGCTATCGTCTACATCTCGAATATGGCTGTGCCCGTCTTTCAGCAAAGAAACTTTTTCGCTGTTCCTATCAAAGCCGATGACGTTGTATCCTTTATTGACACATTCTAATGCAAGAGGAAAACCCACATATCCCATCCCCAATACACCTACAACAGCCTGTTTTGTTTCAATCAATTCTAAAAGCCGCTTATGACTGAGGTTTCGAGCTTCTTTTGTGACAGGATTCATTTTTGGACCCCCTATAAGATAGAAAAGGATATATTTTTACAAAATTAAACAATTATCGATCGATACTGCAATTATAACAAAAGTAAAAAAACGGTAAATGGGCTTTGTCTCCTTTTATTTGGTAGGGCATTATGATGCGATTTACTATTAAGTGGAATTTTTTGTGCCTAAGAAAAGGTATTTATCAGGGGGATAATGAGAATATTTCCTCTATTTGAAAGAATATATAGAAAATTTTAAAAACAGGCCGAGGCCTGTTTTTTTTAATCTATATTTGCCTCTTGTACAGCAGATAACAAGAGCTGTCCCGCTTCGTTCAACCTTTCTTTGCTGATATGTGCGATGTTGTCTTTTTCGGTGTGATACCATGGCCCAGGCTCTTGCGTATCCGGACTGAGCCAAATCCAATTAGCCGAAGGTATGCCCGCTTCATAAAATGACACGTGATCAGAGTATCCAAGCTGTGTGAGACGAGGTGCTTCAAGCTGTGCTTTGCGAGCGGCATTCACCGCATAATTGACACTTGCATTTTTCTTGCCATCCGGGGTCGTTATATACATTTGGCTTGCGTCTTTCCAGTCAGTTGCAATCATATCAGCATTAAAGTTTGCACGGCTGTGTTTGATTTCATCCGAGGTAAGCGTACTGACATAATATGAGGAACCCGCTGACCACAGCTCTTCAGCTCCGAAAAAGATAAAACGGATTTCTTTGTTTTTGGGAAGGTGTTTGCTTTGCTCAATCATCTCTAGTACGGCGGATGTGCCTGATGCATTATCATCAGCCCCAGGTGCATCTTTAACTGTGTCATAATGCGCAGTTACATAAAGAATATCCGGGTGTTTTGTGTGCTGCGCTTTGCGTGTCCCTATTATGTTTTGTGAAGTGCGGTTTCGATAGTTCTTAAATTGAATGACAGCCTGCTTTTCTTTCAGTAAAGCTTCCCCGTCTTCTTTTTTCATTCCGGCAGCCGGTATCGTGATATGTTTTGGTTTTACCGGTCGGATAGCGAGAGGTTTTGTCTTGCTGTTATAAATAATGACAGCCTTTGCGCCTGCAGCTTGGGCGTTTTTTAATTTCTGAGATACTGATATTTTTCCCTCTCTCAAAACGGCGATTTTCCCCTTGGCTTCTTTTTCATCAAGATTGAGCCCATAGCCACCATCTAAGACCTCACCCTCCACTCTCTCTTCATTTTCCACAGCGCTCTTATCCGCTGATCGTATTGGATATTCATGATCGCCTGCCATTACTGAACCAGAATAATATGTTTTCACATGAAATGGCTGAATGCGAACAGCTAATCCTTCATCTTGAATCCGTTTCGATATGTATGACGCTGCTTCTTTTTCTTTCTCTGTCCCTGTTTCTCTCGGACCTATGACCTCACTCAGTTCATGAATGGTTTCATATGCATGCTCCTCATCAAACAACGGAGCCATCTCAGAAATAGAATGAGACTGTATCCCGTTCACCTGTACAGCTGAAGATCCCCATATGACGCTTCCAGCCAGTGCCGCTGACATCAAAATCATTTTCATTTTTACATTCCTCCTCTTATTCACCCCTTTCTTTTCGGTTTTGCTGTCTTGATTCCTTTAAAATGCAACAAAATGAACATTAGTTACCAAATCAAGGTAATGAGATAGGCGGAGAATAAAAGCTGAGGCTAGGAAAGTTTGCATAAAAAAGCCGCCGAGAAAA
>NZ_JAVAXX010000175.1:0-13858 GCF_042709275.1 Bacillus sp. LR_5
TATCCGCTCAGCCGCAATGTTGAATCCTTGTCTCGATCTTCAGGCACATTATGAATCAGAGAAAGAAAATAAATTTTTCTATAAGCAATTTTTAAAAGAAGTATCGGAAAGCTACGGAATTTCTGAAAAAGAAGCGGAAGTGCTTCGTTACAAAACCATTGAAAGCTACCCGAGCGGCGTGCCGGTTCATATATGGCAACGTATGACCGGAGCTCCCTATCCGTACAGCGTACATGCTGAAGTATTCAAGGGAAAACAGCAAAAGCAAGGTTCACCGGTCGACATGACATTTCACTTATTTGAGCATCCAAGCAGAATTTATGCTTCAATCTGCAAATTCTTTCACAGTCATGAAAAAGCGTTATAAAGAATACAATAACAACAGCCTTCTCTTTTGCGGAGGCTGTTTTTTGCTTTGGGAATAGAAAAACCGGAAGGGCGGCAGATGCAATGGAATCAACGCTGATTGTAGGTGCGGACGAATTTTTCGGCCTTTCATTATGCGAGCGAATGATGAATGAAGGCATACATGTTGACGTCATTCTGGCGGAAACAGAAGATGAAATGAGACAAATGTACTTAGAAGAAAGACTCATGTGGCTTGGGAGAAATGGACTCTTTCGCCAGCTTGAACACATTGGAGATCACAAATATGATACAATTTGTATCCAGTTCGGCGGCTTTTTGCCTTTAGACCAATTTGATTCTCCCTATATATTAATATATGAACAAGACCGAAAAGAATGGGAAAAGCGTGAAAAGAAGGGATCAGAAAAAACGGTGATCCTGCCGAAAATGTATGGGCCCTGGAAAGAAGAAATTGAGGTAGACGGCTATTACACAGACGATGTGGCTGACGAGCTGCTGAGATTCCTGCTTGGATCAAGCCGCGATAGCAAAGATCAGTTTTTTGATTTGCAAGTCACAGAAAAAACCTCAAAAGAAGAAGCAAAAGCAAAAATTTCCGAGTGGAAAAGACAATTTTCATCAATTTTCGACAAATATTAAGAAATACCTTCCATGTTTCGAGTTTTCTAGATACAATAAACGTATAAAAATGATACATGTTATAGCTTGTCAAAAGGAGTTGAACATGACTTGATCACAAGGCTTGTCATGATCTTTTCTGTCCTCCTTTTATTAAGCGGTTGTGGACAAACTCCGTTTAAAGGAAAAATTGAGAAGGTCGGCATGCTCTTTCCTGATACGATTAATGACCTCGTATGGGGCACAAAAGGGTATAAAGGATTACTGAATATACAATCAAAATATAATGTGGATGTCTACTATAAAGAAGGCGTTAAAACAGATGAAGATATTATAAATGCGATTGAGGATTTTCATAAGCGGGGCGTTAATCTCCTCTATGGCCATGGGAGTGAATATGCAGAGGTGTTTAACTTGGTCAGTGAAGATTATCCAGATATGGAATTCGTCATTTCTAATGCTAAAGCAAAAGCTGATAATGTGACGAGTGTCCATTTCAGCGGCGAAGCAATGGGTTTCTTTGGAGGAATGACAGCTGCCCGTATGTCGAAAACGAATCAGGTCGGCGTGATTGCTTCCTTTACGTGGCAGCCGGAGGTTGACGGTTTTATCAAAGGGGCCAAATATGAAAATCCGTATATAGAAGTAAACACAAAATATACGGATCATTGGGATGATGATACGACAGCAGTAAAGCTTTATCAGAAAATGAAGAACGAAGGCGCGGATGTTGTGTATCCCGCCGGAGATGGGTATAATGTTCCTGTCATTCAGCAAATCAAAAAAGACGGCCTTTATGCCATCGGATACGTCACAGATCAATCGGATCTGGGCGAGAATACCGTATTAACCAGCACGGTGCAAAATGTGGACAAGGCTTATGAAATCATCGCTGAGCAATTCAACAAAGGCACCCTTGAAGGCGGCGATCATTACTACGACCTGAAAACGGGAGTTGTTGAAATGGGAACATTCAGCCCGCTTGTCGATAAAGACTTTCAGCAAAGAATCGCCAAGCTGATCAAAACGTACAACAAAACAGGCGAACTGCCAAAAAACGAGTAATGGAGTGACGTCACATGCAGCACGAAAAATCACTTGAGTTCTTGCAAATTGCCATGAAATATCTGCCTGAAGCGAAAGAACAGCTTGAAAAATCAGGCATTGAGCTGTCGATGGAGGCCATACAGCCGTTTATGAATCTATTTACAACGGTAATGGCGGAAGCTTATGAGCTTGGCAAGTCTGACGCGAAATCTGAAACCGAATAAAAAGAAGCCACTTTTTCGAAAGTGGCTTTTCACTTGATTTTCTTTTTAATAGCGGAAACCATAGGTGCGAGCTCCTTGAGAGCGGGCTTGATTTGATCGAGAGAGTTCATAATCGAACCGATTTGGTTCATAATATACATGTAATCAATCGTCTCTTCTTCGTTTGTCCGGGAAACCTCCTCCTCCACTTCTTCCTTCTCTGGGTTTTGTTTTGCGTTATCGCCGAACATCATCTTTGAAAATATATCCACCTGTATACGCCTCCTTTTCCATATACCATACTGTATGAGTAAGATGAACTGATAGTTTAGACGAATATATTGCCATGTGAAAAAAAATAGGATAGAATTAGTACCTGATACTAATAATTGATCACAACCTGATTGATCTTCTAAATTTACTATATAAAGGAGTCTTCCCTTATGAAAGCTGGAATACTTGGAGTGGGACGTTATATCCCTGAGAAGGTTTTAACAAATCATGATCTTGAAAAAATGGTTGAAACTTCTGACGAGTGGATTCGTACAAGAACAGGAATAGAAGAAAGAAGAATCGCCGCAGACGACGTCTTTTCATCACATATGGCTGTTGCAGCTGCAAAACAAGCGCTTGAACAAGCTGAAGTGGCTGCTGAGGACCTGGATATGATCCTGGTTGCAACTGTTACACCTGATCAGTCATTTCCTACGGTCTCTTGTATGATTCAAGAACAGCTCGGCGCGAAGAAAGCGTGTGCTATGGATATCAGCGCGGCTTGTGCTGGCTTTATGTACGGGGTTGTCACCGGTAAACAATTTATTGAATCCGGAACGTACAAACATGTCCTTGTTGTCGGTGTAGAAAAGCTCTCAAGCATTACAGACTGGGAAGACCGCAACACAGCCGTTCTGTTTGGTGACGGAGCTGGCGCTGCGGTAGTCGGACCAGTCAGTGATGACAGAGGGATCCTTTCATTTGAACTTGGAGCAGACGGCACAGGCGGTCAGCACTTGTATCTCAATGAAAAACGACATACAATCATGAATGGACGAGAAGTTTTTAAATTTGCAGTCCGCCAAATGGGAGAATCATGTGTTAATGTCATCGAAAAAGCCGGACTTTCAAAAGAAGACGTCGACTTTTTGATTCCGCATCAGGCGAACATCCGCATCATGGAAGCTGCACGTGAGCGTTTGGAGCTTCCTGTCGAAAAGATGTCTAAAACCGTTCATAAATATGGAAATACTTCTGCCGCATCCATTCCGATTTCTCTCGTAGAAGAATTGGAAGCCGGTAAAATCAAAGATGGCGATGTGGTCGTCATGGTAGGATTCGGCGGAGGATTAACTTGGGGCGCCATTGCAATACGCTGGGGCCGATAAAAAAAGGTGAGAGGTGCACACAAGATGAGTAAAAAAAGAGTAGTTGTTACAGGGCTCGGAGCATTGTCTCCGCTTGGCAACGATGTCGATACAAGTTGGAATAACGCAATCAACGGTGTGTCCGGAATCGGTCCGATCACTCGTGTTGATGCTGAAGAATATCCGGCAAAAGTAGCCGCTGAATTGAAAGACTTCAATGTTGAAGATTATATGGATAAAAAAGAAGCTAGAAAAATGGACCGTTTTACACAATATGCGGTTGTGGCTGCAAAAATGGCGGTTGAAGACGCAGATCTTAAGATTACGGATGAGATCGCGCCAAGAGTCGGTGTTTGGGTAGGTTCCGGCATCGGAGGACTTGAAACACTAGAGTCTCAATTTGAAATCTTCTTAACAAAAGGACCGAGACGGGTTAGCCCGTTTTTCGTGCCAATGATGATTCCTGATATGGCGACAGGCCAGATTTCTATTGCATTAGGAGCAAAAGGGGTTAACTCTTGTACGGTTACAGCATGTGCTACAGGAACGAACTCTATCGGTGACGCGTTTAAAGTCATTCAGCGCGGCGATGCAGACGTTATGGTCACAGGCGGAACAGAAGCGCCGCTGACTAGAATGTCATTCGCGGGCTTCAGTGCCAACAAAGCGCTGTCTACTAATCCAGATCCGAAAACAGCGAGCCGCCCGTTCGATAAAAACCGTGATGGCTTTGTCATGGGTGAAGGTGCAGGGATTATCGTTCTTGAAGAGCTTGAGCATGCTCTGGCCCGCGGCGCAAAGATTTACGGAGAAATTGTCGGCTATGGCTCAACAGGAGACGCTTATCATATCACAGCGCCGGCACAAGACGGTGAAGGCGGAGCGAGAGCGATGCAAGAAGCCATTAAAGATGCGGGCATCGCGCCTGAAGAAATTGATTATATCAATGCTCACGGGACAAGCACGTATTACAACGACAAATACGAAACAATGGCGATTAAAACCGTATTCGGCGAGCATGCGCATAAACTTGCGGTAAGCTCTACAAAATCGATGACAGGCCACCTCTTAGGAGCAGCTGGCGGTATTGAAGCGATTTTCTCTGTGCTTGCCATTAAAGAAGGTATGATCCCGCCGACAATCAATATTCAAACACCTGATGAAGAATGCGATTTAGATTATGTGCCAGATGAAGCCCGCAGACAGGATCTCAATTATGTTCTCAGCAACTCATTGGGATTCGGCGGACACAATGCAACATTAATCTTTAAGAAATACCAATCATGATCACGCCAAACCGGCTGCCCCTAAAGGGTAGCCGGTTTTTTTTGTGCGCATAGAATAAAAAGGGGAGGCGATCACATGAGTGTGGAACAAACATATAGCTGGCTCGGGAAGGCTGCTTCAATAGATGATTTGGCCCATTACATTGTCCCGCTTTTTTCAGGTGTGGAGAAAAAGAACTGGAAAGGCATTCTGGGACACCTTCAGCATCATGGGATGTTTAAAAACATAAAAGAGGGCATTCAGACTGCTTCCAAGCTGAAAGAAAAAGGTTTTTACGAGCATATTCAAAAGGAAGAACAGTACCTCAAAAACAAATGGCATGGTCCTGATGTACCAATTGTCACGCTGCCGGTTGATGAACGAAACAAGAGAATTCGTTTAGAATTCGGATCAAAATCAGGACTCGCCTTTCAAGACAAAATGTTCCTCTTTCTCTCGTCAAATTTAGATTTTGCATCGGTATCTGCTCTGATAACACATGAATATCACCATGTTTGCCGGTTAGATCATCTGACGAAAGAGGAAAAGGATGTCACATTACTTGATACAATCATCATGGAAGGGCTGGCAGAATATGCTGTTTATGAGAGGTTCGGCCGAAGTCAAACGGCTGAATGGACGTCTTGGTATACGCCGGAGCAGCTGCAAGCTTTATATGACAAAAAGATTGCGCCCCACCAGGATATCAAACGGGACAATCGATTATTCTCACAGCTGTTATTCGGCAAAGGATATCAGCCCAAAATGCTTGGATACGCAGTCGGATTCAATATTGTAAAAAAATATTTAACGGCCAACAAAGCAAACACGGCAGACGGGCTGTCCATCCCTGCCGAAACCTTTTTGAATGCAACGCTTTAAAAGAATAAAATAATGGAATTTCGTTAATAATATTACATTTATCCTAAAAAATTCTTGATTTTGCAAAATGATTGTAATAATATACAACTATAAAATTTTTCGATAATTCAATATTATTTATTATTTCTGAATAAAGGGATTGCTTTCTCTTGAAAACGTTTGACAACAAGAGGGGGGAAAGGGGAGCTAGCATGAGCACACTTTTAGAAGTGAATAATTTAAAGACTTATTTTTTCAGGAAAAAGGAGCCGATCCCTGCGGTTGACGGAGTCGATTTTCACATCAGCAAAGGCGAAACCGTCGCGCTTGTAGGTGAATCGGGCTCGGGAAAAAGCATTACTTCTTTATCAATTATGGGCCTTGTCCAAAGCTCAGGCGGAAAAATCATGGACGGCTCTATTAAACTCGAAGACAAAGACCTCACCTCGTTCACTGAAAACGACTATTGCAAAATCCGCGGAAACGAAGTATCCATGATCTTTCAGGAACCAATGACCTCCCTGAATCCGGTGTTAACAATCGGAGAACAAATTACCGAAGTGCTGATTTACCATAAAAACATGAAGAAAAAAGAAGCTCGCCAAAAAGCTGTTGAACTCTTGCAGATGGTCGGTTTCTCCCGGGCCGAGCAAATTATGAAGGAGTACCCGCACCGGCTGTCCGGCGGAATGAGACAGAGGGTGATGATTGCCATCGCACTCAGCTGTAATCCTAAACTGCTCATTGCCGATGAACCGACGACAGCACTGGATGTGACAATACAAGCCCAAGTTTTGGAGCTCATGAAAGATCTCTGCCAGAAGTTCAACACGTCGATACTTCTCATCACACACGACTTAGGTGTCGTATCGGAAGCAGCCGACAGAGTGATTGTCATGTACTGCGGACAAGTCGTGGAAAACGCCACCGTTGACGACTTATTTTTAGAGCCGCTTCATCCTTATACAGAAGGCCTGCTTACGTCGATTCCCGTCATAGATGGAGAGATTGATAAATTAAATGCAATTAAAGGAAGCGTGCCGACACCAGATAATCTGCCGCCGGGGTGCCGATTTGCCCCAAGGTGTCCGAAAGCCATGGATAAATGCTGGACAAATCAGCCTTCGCTTTTGACGCACAAAAGCGGAAGAACGGTGAGATGCTTTTTATATGAGGAAGAGGGTGCCGAACAATCATGACAGCAGCTAATCAAGAAACAATCTTAGAGCTTCGTGACGTAAAAAAATACTTCCCGATCCGCTCAGGCCTTTTTCAAAGAAAAGTAGGTGATGTAAAAGCGGTGGACGGTGTTTCATTTTCGTTAAAAAAAGGAGAAACACTCGGAATCGTTGGAGAGTCCGGCTGCGGGAAATCGACTGCCGGCAGGACGATGATCAGGCTGTACAAACCGACAGAAGGCCAAATCCTTTTTAAAGGACAGGATATTTCCAACCTGTCAGAGGAGAAGCTGCGGAAAAGTGTCCGCAAAAATATTCAAATGGTGTTCCAAGATCCATTTGCCTCGTTGAATCCAAGAAAGACGCTGCGTTCCATCATAAAGGAGCCGTTTAATACGCACCACATGTATACGATGCATGAACGAAACGAGAAAGTCGAAGAACTGCTTGCGAGAGTAGGCCTTCACCCGTCGTTTGCCAGCCGTTATCCCCATGAATTTTCCGGCGGACAGCGTCAGCGGATCGGCATCGCCAGAGCGCTCACTTTGAATCCAGAACTGATCATCGCAGATGAACCAGTTTCCGCACTTGATGTATCAATTCAGGCCCAAGTTATTAATTTAATGGAAGAATTGCAGGAAGAATTTAATCTGACGTATCTATTTATCTCTCATGATCTGAGTGTCGTCCGCCATATCAGCGACAGAGTCGGAGTGATGTATCTTGGAAAAATGATGGAACTGACCGGCAAGCATGAGCTTTACGACAATCCGCTCCATCCGTATACCCAAGCTCTTTTATCGTCCGTTCCGGTTACAAGAAGAAAAGGATCTGTCAAACGTGAACGCATCGTCCTGAAGGGAGAACTGCCGAGTCCGGCCAATCCGCCAAAAGGCTGTGTTTTCCACACGAGATGTCCTGTTGCAAAGCCAATATGCAAGGAACAAATACCAGAATTCAAAGAAGCTGCTCCCAGCCATTTTGTGGCTTGTCACCTTTATAGCTAATTGTTGCCCGCACAGCTTTGAGAGGGGGTATGCACACTACATAAACAACAGCTGAGAGGAACGAACATTTCAAAAGGGGGAATATCTAATGAAAAGACGGAAAACCGCACTGATGATGCTAAGTGTATTGATGGTTCTGGCCATCTTTTTATCGGCCTGCTCGGGATCAAAATCGAGCAGCAGCAGCGAGAAAAAATCAAACGGAAAACCTCAGCAAGGCGGGGATTTGGTTGTTGGCTCAACTGGGGAGCCAACTTTGTTTAATCCACTCTATTCTACAGATGTCGCCAGTTCAGATATTGAAGGGATGATCTATAGTACATTATTAGAAACAGATGAAAAATTAAATGTGAAGCCTGCGTTAGCCGAGAAAGTGACAGAATCCAAGGATGGTCTGACTTATAATGTCAAGATTAGAAAAGGTGTAAAATTCCATGACGGGAAAGAGCTTACAGCGGATGATGTTGTTTTCACATACAGCATACCTTTAAATAAGGACTATAATGGTGAACGCGGCTCTGGTTTTGAATCACTAAAGACTGTTACAAAAAAAGGTGATTATGAAGTTGAATTTAAATTAAAGAAAAAGGATGCGTATTTTTACAATGTTGTTTTAGATAGTTACGGTATTCTGCCTAAACACATTTTAGGGAAAGTACCAGTTTCAGATTTAGGAGAAAATGAATTTAATAGAAAGAATCCGATTGGTTCGGGTCCATTCAAGTTTGCTGAATGGAAAAAAGGAGATTATGTAAAACTTGAAGCTAATGAAGATTATTACGGCGGAAGGCCATATTTAGATACAGTTACAGTAAAAACAATCCCGGATTCAAATGCAGCTGTTGCTCAGTTAAAGGCTGGAGATATTGATTTCTTTGTTGTTCCGGGTACTGATTTCGAGACAGTCAAGACATTTGATAATGTAAAAGTGAAATCAGATCTTGGTTTGAACTACAGTTATATTGGTTGGAATGAAAAAAATGAATTATTTAAAGACAAAAAAGTCCGCCAAGCTCTTACGCATGCACTTGATCGAAAAGCAATGGTTGATCAAGTGTTAAACGGTGATGGTGAAGTTGCAAACGTTCCTGAAAGTCCGCTATCTTGGAATTACCCGAAAAGTGATGTACCTACATTTGATTACAATCCTAAAAAAGCTAAGAAGCTATTGAAAGAAGCGGGATGGAAAGATACAGACGGAGACGGTTACCTTGATAAGGATGGAAAGAAGTTTTCGTTTACCATTAAGACTAATCAAGGCAACAAAATTCGGGAAGATTTAGCGGTTGTTGTTCAGCAGCAGCTAAAAGAAGTAGGAATTGAAGCAAAACCGCAAATTGTAGAATTTAGTGCTCTTATTGAACAAACAAGTGCACCGAAATGGGATTATGATGCTTTGCTGCTTGGTTGGAGCTTGGCTACATTTCCGGATCAATTTTCGATTTTCCACTCAAGTCAATCAGAGAACGGATTAAATAACATATGGTATAAGAATCCTAAAGTCGATAAACTTTTGGAAGAAGCTAAATCTATTACAGACAGAAAAGAATATCAGAAAAAATACGAAGAAATTTATAAATTGATTGCAGAGGATCAGCCTTATTCATTCTTATTTTATTACAATTATCATAGGGCAATCCCGGCAAACATGCATGGCTATGTATTCCATCCAAAAAATGACTTATATCAAATTGAAAAATGGTGGCTTGAACAATAATAATTAAATCCCTAGAGAGGTGAGGATCCAGTATCCTTTCCTCTTTATCCTATTTTAGAAAAGGGGACAAGAATATGGTTACATATATTGTTCGTCGAACATTAATGTCTCTGCCAATTCTTTTGGGCATTACAATATTATCATTTGCGATAATGAAAGCAGCGCCAGGTGACCCGATGTCACTAATGATGGATCCGACCATTAGTCAAGCTGACAGAGCAAAATTTATTGAAAAGTATGGACTTAATGACCCGGAACCTGTTCAATACTTAAAATGGCTTGGAAATATGCTTCAAGGCGACTTTGGGACATCTATTGTTAAAAAGGGTACACCAGTTTCTGATCTAATCCTTTCACGTTTACCGAATACTTTGGTGCTTATGGTTTTTTCAACTCTTGTTGCTCTTCTGATTTCAATTCCTTTCGGTGTTCTTTCCGCGAAACGCCCTTATTCTAAACTTGACTATGGTATAACTGTCACATCATTTTTAGGGCTGGCAATACCAAATTTTTGGTTCGGATTAATTCTTATTATGGTTCTTTCCGTAAATCTCGGCTGGTTTCCTACGGGGGGTGTCAGCACATTAAACGCTGACTTTAGCATTTTTGACAGGCTCCATCATTTAATTTTGCCAGCATTTGTTTTAGCAACTGCTGATATGGCCGGTATTACTCGTTATACACGTTCAAGTATGCTCGATGTATTGAAGCAAGATTATATAAGAACAGCTCGGGCAAAAGGGTTTAAAGAAAATAAAGTTATTTTCAAACATGGCTTGCGAAATGGCCTACTGCCTGTTATTACAATTTTCGGATTGATGATTCCATCATTTATTGGTGGTGCTGTCGTGGTTGAACAGATTTTTACTTGGCCGGGATTAGGGAAGTTATTTATTGATTCAGCATTCTCTCGAGATTATCCGGTTATTATGGCGATGACTGTTATTTCTGCTGTTTTGGTTGTACTGGGTAACTTGATTGCGGATATTTTGTATGCTTTAGTTGATCCACGTATTGAATATTAAAAGGGGGAGACACATATGGCACATCCAAACACTGTAGCTCCCTCTAATGAGGTAAAGCTAAAAGAAAATATAAGAAAAAAACCAGAAACAATGACTAGGATCTTTTTTGAGAAGTTCTTCAAAAATAAACTTGCTGTTGTTGGAGGTATCATTTTAACAGTTATTATTTTAATGGCGGTCTTTGCCCCTTTTATTGCGCCTTATTCGCCTGAGAGCCAATCTCTTCTAAATAAACTGAAGCCTCCAAGCCCTAAAAATCTAATGGGGACAGATAAGTTTGGGCGCGATATATTTACAAGGGTTTTATACGGGGCTCGTGTGTCTTTATTGGTCGGTTTTGTTTCAGTAATTGGTGCCATTACTATAGGAACCGTTGTTGGCGCCTTAGCGGGGTACTTTAAAGGGATAGTCGATGCTGTATTAATGAGGGCAGTCGATGTAGTCTTATCTATTCCGGATATTTTTCTTCTTATTACCTTGGTGACAATTTTTCAACCGGGGATGGATAAATTAATTTTAATCTTTTCTCTGACGGGTTGGACTACAACAGCTAGGCTTGTCAGAAGTGAGTTCCTATCTCTAAGGTCCAGAGAATTTGTATTGGCTGCTAAAACAATAGGAACCAAAAATTATAAAATTATTTTTTCGCATATTTTACCGAATTGCATCGGGCCAATTATTGTCTCCGCTACTTTAAAAGTAGGCAGTGTCATTTTAGCTGAATCAACCTTAAGCTACTTGGGCTTCGGTATCCAGCCTCCGATTGCAAGCTGGGGAAACATGCTTCAGGATGCTCAAAACTTTACATTAATGATTCAAGCATGGTGGTACCCGTTATTTCCCGGGCTATTCATTTTAATTACCGTTTTATGCTTCAACTTTGTCGGTGATGGTCTGCGGGATGCATTGGATCCAAAAAATATTAAATAAAAATGAAAATAATATCTGGTATAAAATATAACAAAATCATAAGAAAAGCAGATCTCTTTTTGTCAGAAAATATACAAAGAGATCTGCTTTTTGTGATTTTTACATAAACCCAGCGATTCCAGATTTCCTCAATCTCTTTGGAATAATTTCTCTGTCCCTTGCCTATACTGTGGACAACAGTTTTTATAAAAGTGAGGGGTTAGAGATGTTATTTCTTCATGATGTGTGGGTCAATTGGTTTGAAGGGGAAGAAAATGGCTACAATGTATGCCACTTTCACGAATGGCGCAAGGAAGATACGGTTGAGCTTTTGGATCAGGTGCCGCTGTTAAGGGTGCCGTCGGTACTGTTTCATTACATAGAAAACGATTTGTCTGAGCTTCCGAAAGGTTTGCTTGACGACGTACATCAGAAATCGTACATTCGGAAAAATCATGAGCGGACAAAGCTTGAGTATTGTTTTGTTGTAACAGACGGAATCGGCATTTTGGCTGTCGACACGATCGGCTACACGATCCCTGTCAGAAAAAGCCGTTTGATCCCAAGGCAGGAGCAGCTCGTTTATGAAATGGTAAAAGATGTAGAGCCTGAAACATATGAATTTGAGCCAAAGAAGCTGGAATCCTCTAAAGAATATCACATTTTATCATTAGCACCAGAGCACGTCAGAGGGCTGACAAGAAAAGAACGGCAAATCAAGCAGCTGATGTTTATGGCGCTGGACCAATTAAAAGGGCTGAAAAACCGCGCTGAAATCGGCTACTGGTACACAGAGTGGAACCCGCATATGTACGAACAAATCAAACGGATGAGCTTTGAAGAGATTTGGGACATGCTGTATAACGAAACAATTGAAGGCTGGTCGGACAAGCATCTGGCATTTTGCGAAAACCTGATAAAAGGACAGCCTTTTTTCGAAAAGCTATGGGAAATGGAAAATGAATCAAAGGTAAACTAAAAAAACCGCTCTTTGCAAAGAGCGGTTTTTTGATTAGCGTCTTTTTCGGCCAAGGCCCATGGCGTTCTCCATTTTTTTCAGCATTTTGTTCGCTGTCCGGTTTGCCCGTTCCGCGCCTTCATCGAGAATCCGGTCTAATTCATCAGATTCAATTAGTTCATGATAGCGGTCCTGGATCGGTTTTAATGCGTTAACCACGACTTCTGCCAAATCACCTTTAAACTCGCCGTAGCCTTTCCCTTCGTACTTTGCTTCAAGCTCTTCAATTGTCGTATTGCCGAGGATTGAATAAATCGTAAGAAGGTTGGAAACGCCTGGTTTGTTTTCCTTATCAAATTTTACAATGCCTTCAGAATCTGTCACAGCGCTTTTGATTTTCTTTTCAAGAAGCTTCGGTTCATCCAGTAATGTAATATAAGCTTTCTGGTTCGGATCGGATTTGCTCATTTTCTTCAGCGGATCATTCAGAGACATGATGCGTGCGCCGACTTTTGGAATTTTCACTTCCGGAACCGTAAAGATGTCGTTATATTTTTTGTTGAAGCGTTCTGCGAGATTTCGCGTCAGCTCAAGGTGCTGCTTTTGATCCTCGCCGACAGGCACAAGATCTGTTCCATACAGCAGAATATCAGCGGCCATCAGCGGCGGGTATGTTAACAGGCCGGAGACAACAGCTTCATTGCCTTTGGATTTGTCTTTAAATTGGGTCATCCGTTCAAGCTCGCCGATATACGCGACACACTGCATCATCCATCCGGCCTGTGCATGCGCGGGAACCTCTGACTGAATAAACAATGTTGCTTTTTCTGGATCAAGTCCGACAGCTAAGTAAAGCGCCGCCAGACTGCGGATATTCTTTCTTAGCTGAAGCCGGTCTTGAGGCACGGTTATCGCATGCTGATCCACGATGCAAAAATAGCTGTTATAATCATGCTGCAGTTCGACAAACTGCTTCATTGCACCGATATAGTTGCCGAGCGTAACGGAGCCGCTTGGCTGAATGCCTGAAAAAATCGTTTGTTTCATGAAAACATCAACCTCATTTCTTAAAACATAATAAAAAAGGCCCATTCTTCCCCTATAAAAAAGGGACGAATGAACCGTGGTACCACCCTGATTATTCCATTAAAATGGAATCACTCTGACGTTTGTAACGGAGACTGCTCCGGCTGAGCCTACTTTTTCGGTTTCGGTCAGCTGCTCCAAAGTCCATTCCACATTGCCCGTTATCTGCTCCCAGCACCGCAGACTCTCTTCAAACGGGTGAAATGTGTACTACTCTTTTTCATAGCACGCTTTTCTTTTGATTGCTTCATTA
>NZ_JAVAXX010000176.1:0-13793 GCF_042709275.1 Bacillus sp. LR_5
CGGTACGGAAGCATACTTTTTCTTTTTCGTGAATATATCCTTTAACAAATGATTACCTCCCTTTTGTGAAGGGTTCTCTTCACCGCATGTCATCAATCAGATAGACTTGCTAATAACTTTACCGAAACTATTGTACTTTTTTTGTCAAACGCTGTCATCCTCAATTCGACAACTTTTTATTCAATGACGTGTTCGGAAAGGTTCGGATGAATTCAGATAAGACATTGAAATAACAGGATTGGCAGCGCATTCAAAAATAATGTTAAACCCGGCTGAAATTTTTTTAAGGCCAACCCCCTAAAAAAATTTCAGCCGCCAGTTTAACTTGAGAACAGCGCGCCGGACTCCGCCAACACGCTGCCATTTTTGGAATGAATTAAAATTATTCACCAATAATCGTAAGTTTTCTCGTTTTTTCTGCGACTTCCTCAGGGTCAACTGTGATTCTTGCAACACCTGTTTCCATCGCCGCTTTTGCCACAGCTTTCGCAACAGCAGGCGCAACACGTTTATCAAACGGTGCAGGGATGACGTAGTCTGCGCTAAGCTCATCTTCTGAAACCAGTGAAGCAATGGCTTCAACTGCTGCGATTTTCATTTCTTCGTTAATGTGAGTGGCGCGAACGTCAAGCGCACCGCGGAAAATACCAGGGAATGCAAGAACATTGTTTACTTGATTGGGGAAGTCAGAACGGCCCGTTCCAATAACGCTTGCGCCAGCTTCACGCGCATCTTCCGGCATAATTTCCGGATTTGGATTTGCCATCGCAAAGATAATAGGATCTTTTGCCATGCTTTGAACCATTTCTTTTGTTAACGCTCCTGCTACAGACACGCCGATAAATACGTCCGCATCAACGATGACATCTTTCAGAGAACCGTCTTTGCGGTCTTGGTTTGTGAATTTCGCCACTTCATTTTTGACATCGTTCATGCCTTCCGGACGCCCTTCATAAATCGCTCCTTTTGAATCGCACATCACGATGTCACGCACGCCGTAATGGTGAAGAAGCTTGATAATCGCAATACCAGCTGCACCGGCGCCATTTGCGACAACTTTAATGGATGACATGGATTTTCCAGACAGTTTCAGCGCGTTTACAAGACCTGCTACCGTTACAATGGCAGTACCGTGCTGATCATCATGGAAAACCGGGATGTTTGTTTCTTTTTTGAGGCGTTCTTCAATGATAAAGCAGTTTGGCGCTGCAATATCTTCAAGGTTGACGCCGCCAAATGTCGGTTCAAGCAATTTAACAGTTTCAACGATTTTATCAACATCGTTTGTGTTTAAAGCAATCGGGAACGCGTCCACGCCTGCAAAGCTTTTGAATAGAACAGCTTTCCCTTCCATGACAGGAAGCGCGGCTTCAGGGCCGATATTTCCAAGGCCAAGCACAGCTGTACCGTCAGTTACAACTGCTACCATGTTCCCCTTCATTGTATAATCATATACTTTGTTAATGTCTTCATGAATATCCTTACACGGTTCTGCAACACCCGGGGAATATGCTAGACTTAAATCTTTCGCGTTTCTGACTTCTACTTTTGATTTAGACTCAAGTTTCCCTTGATTGACTTTATGCAGGTGTAATGCTTCTTCTCTTAATGACATTCTCCTAAACACTCCTTATGGATATTTTTTGATTCGTATATTGCTGCGTTGATTGCTGCATTCTGCGGAGTTGATCTATCTGAATATTTAAACAGGGTCACATAATTGCTCCAATTGTATAACAAAAAGTGAATCGTTACCACTGTTTTAAAACGACGTTTTTTTGACCCAACAGCTCTTTTAAGCGATATAATACCTGGTGATCCGCATTGATATGAAACGACTCAGGAAGCTTAATCGTCTGTTTCTGCCTTTCATAATAGAGATAAACGCCTGTTTCCCCTTTATGCTCCAGCAAAATGCGCTTAATCTTTGCCAGGATCTCCTGACTGTGCTGACTGCTTTCTATTTTTATATAAACCGATGGCGCTTTTTCTGCATCCATATTTTCTAATAATTCTGCCCGGGACATGATAAACTGGACCTTATCCTGCCTTACTTCACATTTCCCCGCTGTGAACAAAAGAGCGCCTTCTCTTAAAACGGGAGAAAGCTGTCTGAATTGTTCAGGGAAGACTACGGCTTCCATTTCGCCGGTTTCGTCACTGAGCGTTAAAAACGCCATATTTTGACCTGTTTTCGTCCGAATCGTCTTGAGCTTTGACAGCAGAACTCCGAGAGAAAGCTGCCTTTTGACAGCCTGCTGGGCCTGCAGAATGGACACTGCCCCGTGCGCAGCCAGCTGTTTTCGGTAGGCAGAGAGCGGATGATTTGAAAAATAAATGCCGAGCGTCTCTTTTTCAAACGCAAGTAAATCCACAAGCGGAAGCTCCTCCGTCTCCACATACTTCGGCTTAATTGAAAACGATTCATCTAAAAACAATCCCATTTGGTCATCGTCCGCGGCGAATAGCTCAGCATGTTCCAAAGCAACATCAATGGATGCGAGCAGCGTGGCCCGGTTTTGGCCGAATTCGTCCATCGCACCAGAAAAGATAAGTGCTTCAAGCATTTTGCGATTTACGCTTTTTGACGGCACGCGAAAGCAGAAATCGAAAAGATCTTTAAATGGTTTCTCTTTTCTTGCTTTATATATATCTTTTACTGCTGAGACGCCTACACTTTTTATCGCGCGGAGGCTGTATCTGACAGATCCGTCTTCAACTGTAAACGGAAAACTGCTTTTGTTCACTGACGGAGGAAGGATACGAATCCCGCTCCCCTTTGCTTCGTAAAGATATTGAGATATTTTATCCTCATTGCCAATGACGCTTGTCAGCAATCCGCACATAAAATATAACGGATAATGAGCTTTCAAATACGCAAGCTGGCAGCCAATCATGCTGTATGCCACCGCATGGCTTCGGTTAAAGCCATAGTTTGCGAATTTGACGATTAAATCGTAGACTTCATTTGCAGTGTCTACAGAATACTCCTTTTTTAAGCACCCTTCAACAAAATGGCTTCGCTCTCTGTCCAGGATTTCTTTTTTCTTTTTGCTGACCGCCCGTCTCAGCATGTCCGCTTCGCCTAAAGAAAACCCTGCCATGCGGGAAGCAATCATCATAATTTGTTCCTGATACACAATGACGCCATATGTATCGTCCAAGATGCTCCTTAAATCTTCATGAGGATAGTGAACAGGCGCCCGACCGTGTTTACGGTCAATAAATAGCGGAATATTTTCCATCGGACCAGGCCGGTACAGCGCATTGACCGCCACAATATCCTCCAGGCCTGAAGGTTTAAGCCTCTTCAAGACGCTTCTCATCCCTGCAGATTCAAGCTGGAAAATCCCTGTCGTATCCCCTTTTGACAGCAAGGAGAACGTTTTGTCATCACGGTAGGAAATACTTGAAAGATCTATTTTGATGTTTTCTTCTTTTTCGATCATTGAAGTGATGGACTCGATCAGAGTCAGGTTGCGCAAACCTAAGAAATCCATTTTTAAAAGGCCCAAGTCTTCAAGATGATCCATCGCGTATTGCGTCAAATATATCCCTTCATGCCCTTCCTGAATCGGAACAACATCGGTTAATGGCTCTTCACTCAGGACAACGCCTGCTGCGTGTGTTGATGTATGCCTTGGCAGCCCTTCTATTTTTCGGGCAATCGTATAGACTTGCTGAAGCAGGCTTGACTCCCGAAGCCGCTTATCCAGCTGCGGCGACTGCTTTCTCGCCTCATCCAGCGTCATGCCCGGCCTTGCTGGAATGAGTTTTGCAAGCTGATCTGCTTCCTTCGGGCTTACGCCGAATACTCTGCCGACGTCCCGAAGCGCCGCTTTTGCCGCAAGTGTTCCAAAGGTTATAATCTGGGCAACATGCATCGCACCGTATTTCTGCTGAACGTATTGAATGACTTCATCTCTTCTTGTATCCGGGAAGTCAATATCTATATCCGGCATACTGATACGTTCGGGATTTAAAAATCGTTCAAACAGCAGGTGATGTTTAATCGGGTCAACATCTGTGATATACAGCACATAAGCCACTAGAGAGCCTGCCGCAGAACCCCTTCCCGGTCCCGTGACGATCCCTTTCTCATGGGCATGCTTCATAAAATCCCATACGATCAGAAAGTAATCGCTGAATTTCATCCGCTTGATGACACCAAGCTCATATTGAAGGCGGCGAAGATATCGTTCATCAGGCGTGCCAAAACGGCTACGGAGTCCTGCCATACAGATGTCCGTTAAATAATCATCAGCGGACGTTCCGTTTGGAGTCGGGAAAGACGGGAGACGGGTCTGCCCGAGGCTGACATCAACCCGGCATTGTTCCGCGATCTCAACAGAAGCTTGCAGTGCTTCGGGATGCTCTCGATAAATGTTTTGCATTTCTTCGAGCGGTTTCAAATCGAGATCAGCAAGATCTTCGGCGGGTACATCCGTCAGTTTTTCACCTGCTTTAATCGCTTTCAGACAGCGGTAGGCAGCCTTATCTTCTTTCCTTATGTAATGCACATCGCCTGTCGCCGTTACAGGGATACCCGTTTCTTCAGACAGACGCAGAATCTGCTCAGACAAGGTTTGATGCCCTTTAAAAGGCTGATAGGAGAAATAAAAGGCTCCCTTACCGAATATAGACTGAAATTCAAGTGCGGCTTGAGCGGCCTGTTCAAACAGCCCTTCTTCAAGAAGCATTTCAATATATCCTTTTTCGCCGGGCGTTATTGCGATAATACCTTCTCGATAACTGTGAAGCCATTTCGGCTTTAGCCCGCCTTTTGATTTCGATTGCAGGACGCTGCTGATTTTCAGCAGGTTTTGATAGCCTGTATTTGATTTGGCCAGCAGGACGAGCGGGTAGGCTTCAAGCTCGTTATCATCTGTAAAAACTGAAGCCGTCAAACCGATTATCGGATTGATTCCTCTCGCCTTGCATGCTTTATAAAATTGAATAGCTCCGTACATGACATGATCATCTGTCAGCGCCAAAGACGCATATCCGAGCCTGTCAGCTTCACTGACGAGCTCTTCCACAGCCGCGGCGCTGTTTAGCAGGCTGTACCCGCTATGCACTTGCAGGTGAACAAAAGACATGCTATCACCTCTTTCTCATTACGATACATTTCTTTCTTCATTATAAGTCCGGTTTCCAAAAGAAACAAATGTTCTTTTTCGACTACTCATCATACTTGTCCTGAAAGCTCAATATGATATAAAAGGTGAGGTGATAAAGATGGATCAGGAAGCAGGATTTATGGTGAATTTTATTAATAGTTACTTCATTGCGTTAGGGGTGCTGATCGGGGGCGCACTCATTGGAGGGCTCGGAGCATATTTGGCAGGCGAAGCCCCGCTTACGGCGATTACAAAGCTTGCAAACCGGTTAAAAATATGGGCGCTTGTCGCAGCTATCGGAGGCACCTTTGATGCGGTTTACAGCTTTGAACGGGGCATTCTTGAAGGCAATACGAGAGATATTTTTAAACAGCTTCTTTTGATTATCTCGGCCATGGGCGGCGCGCAAAGCGGCTGGCTCATTATTTCATGGCTGACTCAGGAGCATCTTTCTTCATGAGGGTCCCCCAGCATTACAAAAAACCGGGGTGGCAGCGCTTTTTCGCGGGAATGATGTGCGGAGCCGTAATCAGCTGGTTTTTTTTCCTGTTTACTTACGGAACATTCCAAGAGGAACAGGTCAGCCTCATCGAAAAACAAAAAGAGCATGTAAAAGACTTGAACAATCAAATTTCGATCTATCAAGAAGACCTCCATAAACTGAATGAAGATAATAAAAGAAAACTGCTGATTCAAAGCGTCAGCGTTAAATTGCTGAATGGGGATAAATATAAAATATCGCAGCCGGATAAAACGAAATTCGAGGAGCATGTAAAGGATGATATTTCAGAGGTGATTACAAAAGACATAGAGAGCGTCTATCAAACAAAAGATCTTTTAAAACGGACAATCGAAAATAAAGTGTATATGATCAATGAAAAAAAATACGAGGCAACCGTCAAGGAATTAACGATTTATACAAGATTGACAGTAGAACTTGAAATATCATTCGCCACATAATTATGGATTTTTTTTAAATTCTCCAAACTTCTGTCGCTTTTTCCCATTCTTTTTTATAAACTATATGTGAGGCTTCAAAAGGAAGGAGGAAGGGAAATGGAGGTTTACAGTGACCGTCAGTTAGCAAAAGATCAAGCAGCCCGGCTCAGACAAGGTTTTTCTGCATATGCCGAAACACACTCACTCGCTTCCCTCATCAAAAAAGAACTTCAATCTCACAATCTCCAAGTCTATGAGGACCTTACTGATTTTGGCTGCTGGTTCATCCCCGTCACAGATGAACACTAAGAGAGAGGGTCTCCCCTCTACTCGTGTTCTTTACATAATGTTTCCAGATCAGCTAAAATCCGATCAGCTTCATCCCAACTGTAAATAGAGGCGCCCGAAGCAAGCGGATGCCCTCCGCCGTTATATTTCCGGGCAAGTCCGTTAATGACAGGCCCCTTCGAACGGAATCTGACTCTGATTTGATCGTCTTCTTCTACGAAAAACACCCAAGCGCGAATACCTGAGATATTCCCAAGCGTCCCGACAAGCTGCGACGCTTCTGAAGCCGTTGTGCCGAACTTTTCAAGCGTATCTTTTTTGATAAAAACAGAAGCGGCACCGTTTTCGGACAATGACACATTTTGAAAGATATAGCCGTTAAGCTTCACCACATTCAGTTTTGTTTCATACAATTGATTAAACAACTCTGAGGAAGAGAATGGATACTGAATGAGCTCGCCTGCATATTTTAATGTTTTTTCCGTTGTATTCGGAAATAAGAAGCGCCCGGTATCTCCGACAATGCCGGCGTAGATGAGCTCTGCCGCTTTCGTATTCAGCTTCCAGCCGTGCTCTTTTCCTTCTAAATACAGCTCGTAAATCATTTCACTTACTGAGCTGGCGCTTGTATCGACCCAGAGAAGGTCACCGTATGGATCTTCGTTCGGATGGTGGTCGATTTTCATCAGTTTGGCGCCTGAAGGATAACGCTGATCGTCGATTCTTTCCTGATTTGCCGTATCGCAGACAATGACAAGTGCGCCTTCATATGTTTCATTGTCCACCTCATCAAGGGAATATAAGAAAGAGAGGGACGGTTCAGGCGTGCCGACCGCAAAAATATTTTTTTCAGGATATGTTTCACGCAGGATTTCTGTAAGTCCGCACTGTGATCCGTAGGCATCCGGATCAGGACGCACATGTCTATGTAAGATAATCGTGTCATATAATGATATGGTTCTGATCAGTTCTGTTTTCATTTGATACTCCTTTATTGTTTTTATTTATTAAATCACATTCTCTGCCGACGGAAAAGAAAAATAACGTCAAAACCAAGCCCGTTTTTGTATAGAATGGGTTTGTAAACTTTTACGATGGAGGATTTCATTTATGCTGGTTCTTGTTTTTTTGATTGGGCTTTCAGCCTGCTTTTATGTGTACTATAAAGTAAAAGGCGTTCGGGCTAAGCAATCTTTGGAGAAAGAAATCTGTTCAGCAAAATCAAGCATGGCCTTAGGGTCACTGGTCCTGTTCTACGGGCTCAACCAAATGATATTATTTCATTCTGTATTAACGTTAGTAATTGGCGGTATCTTTATCGTCATAGGAGCAGGAAGCGCTTGGGCAGGTTATAAAGCCTACAGGCATTACTATCCCCTTCACGCCAAAGAAGCTGAAAGAGATCACGCGTAAGGGGCGCCTGAAACGTCCCTTAGCTTCTTTCCATCAGCTGAACCATCAGCATCGCTTTTGACACGATATGGCCTTGGCTGTGCACTTCAACTTCCATTTTTCCGAACTTTCGGCCAGCCTCCAAAATGCGTGGTTTGACTTCGATGACCGACTCCATCTGCACAGGCTTCAAAAAGAAAATGGTGATGCTTTCGATTACGAGCTCGCCGCGTTTTTTCGAGCGCAAAAACCGGTTTGCCGCTTGCGTCAAAATGGTCGTAAACACACCATAAGAAATTGTTCCGAGCTGGTTTGTCATCTGCGGCGTGACTTCATACTCGTAAACCGTTTGATCCTCTTTATCATCACCCTCATCTTTAAATCCCCTTGAAACGATATCATCAAGCTTCTCCCCAACCTGCGGCTGCTTTTGAATCATTTGAAGCGCTTTTAACACGTCTTGGCGGCTGATCATGCCGATCAGTTTTTGGTGGCCGTCAGTGACGGGAAGCACTTCGATCCCTTCCCATACCATCATTTGCGCAGCTGAGGCGACAGATGTTTTCCCAATAACTGTAACGGGATTTTTAGTCATGACCTTTTCGATAGGTGCGTTTCGGTCATGGCCAGCAATATCTTTTGATGTCAGGATGCCGTGGATTTTCATCTGATCATCGACAACCGGGAACCGGCCGTGCCCCGTTTCAAAGTTTTTCTCATACCATTTTTCAAGTTTATCCTTAGGCGAAAGATATACCGTACGGTCAGCCGGCGTTAAGATGTCCTCCACCAGGACAATTTCTTTTTTGATCAGCTGGTCATAAATCGCCCGGTTGATCATTGCGGCGACTGTAAAGGTGTCATAGCTTGTGGATAAAATCGGCAGCTCAAGCTCATCTGCCAGCTGCACAATGCTGTCATCCGTGTTAAAGCCCCCAGTCACCAATACAGCCGCGCCCGCTTCGAGCGCCTGTCTGTGTGCGTTGATTCTGTTTCCGACAATCAAAAGATTGCCCGCTGCGGTGTAACGCATCATCGCGTCCAGCTCCATCGCGCCGATGACGAATTTATTCAATGTCTTATGGAGTCCAGCCCGGCCTCCGAGCACCTGTCCGTCTATAACATTTACGACCTCTGCATATGTAAGCTTTTCAATATTCTCTTTTTTCTTTTGTTCAATCCTGATTGTGCCCACACGTTCAATCGTGCTGACAAACCCTTTATTCTCTGCTTCCTTGATCGCTCTGTACGCGGTCCCTTCGCTTACTTTCATTTCCTTTGCAATTCTTCGCACAGAAATTTTTTCACCGACAGGCAGTGAATCAATATACGTTAAAATTTGTTCATGCTTCGTTGCCAAGCGTTTCACCTCTAAGGACAGTCTTCTGCTTTTATTATAAGGTTTCGAAGGATTTATACGCAATGAGCGGAGAAAATAAAAAAACATCCCCTGAGAAATCAGGAGATGTTTTCACCCGTTTAAAGCTCGATCGTCTCACCGACCGCCATGACTTTACCGACTCCGCCCGGCAGGCTGTCAGCGAAGGCCTCAGGGTCTTGTTCGATGACCGGGAATGTATTGTAATGCACCGGCACGACCTGTTTTGCGCGCAGCCATTCAGCGGCAAGCTTGGCGTCTTCAGGCCCCATCGTAAAGTTATCGCCAATCGGCAGGAAGGCAATGTCAATATGATTCAATTCGCCAATAAGTTTCATATCAGAGAAAAGAGCCGTATCGCCCGCGTGGAAAATCGTTTTATCTTCTACTGTCAGCAAAATACCGGCTGGCATGCCTGTGTAAGTGATCGTTTTGTTTTCTTCATCTGTGATGGCTGATCCGTGAAAGGCCTGTGTGAGCTTCACTTTTCCAAAATCGAACTGGCGGGAGCCGCCGATGTGCATTGGATGAACATTCAAGCCTTTCCAGCCTAGGTACACGGCGAGCTCGTTCGGAGCTACAACCAGCGCGTTGTTTTGCTTGGCAATTTGCTCAGTGTCACCGACATGGTCATTGTGGCCGTGCGTTAATAAGATGACGTCTGCTTTTACATCCTCCGGCTTTATATCTGTTAACGAATTCCCTGTCAAAAACGGGTCAAATATAATATGATGATCCTTCGTTTCCACTGTGATTACAGAATGTCCGTGATATGTCACTTTCATTTCTTTCACCTCGTCACATTATTTTGTTTTTTTATTTTCCCTTTTTATAAAGCTGAAAAACTTATGTTGTTTGATTCTTATTAATGACATTGAGGCCTCCAGTGGCTTCAATGACAGTCCCTGTCACAAGGTCTGAGTTCTCCTCACACAAGAAAGCGATAATCCGGGCAATATCTTCGCCTGTGCCGGATCTTCCTATCGGCGTTTTTTCTTTGCCGATTCGCTTTCTGGCTTCCTCTATTGATGCTTCCTTCATGTCGCCGACAATGTCACCCGGGCAAACCATGTTGGCGGTTATGCCGAATTCGGCTTCTTCAATGGCAATTGTCTTCGTTAAAGAAGCCAAACCCACTTTCGCAGCGCCAAATGCCGACCGGTGAAGCCAGCCGGGCGCGTGCGCCGCACCTTGGAATCCGTACGTGATAATGCGTCCGAATTGCTGTTTTCTCATAATAGGAATAACCGCTTTGAATAAATGAAAGACGGCACTTAAATTACCTTCCAGCATGCCGTACCATTCATCATCAGTATAATCGGCTAACTTTTTACGTTCAAATATGTAGGGTCCCGCGTTGTTAATCAAAAAGTCGATCCTTCCGAAGCGGTTTAAGGCAGCCTCTGCAATACGCAGCAGATCTTCTTTTTTGGTGACATCACCTTTTACAAATTGCAGCCGGTCAAGACAATCAGGACAGGCTTCCTTCAGGCGGCTGACAGCCTCCTCATCCTGCCTGTAATTGACTGTTACTGAATACCCCTTTGCAAGCAACGTCTCAGTCACTTTGCGGCCTAAACCCTTCGAACCGGCAGTAATTAAAGCATGTCGCACATGAATACCTCCCAAAGCAACGTCGCCGCTTTCAATAAAGTGTTTCTTCTTCTACTTTACTATAAAAGGCCTTCAATATCACTTTTTACACTTGGACATACAAAAAAAGCTGCCTGTACAGACAGCTTATTCAGCAGAAGATGAAGGCTCCTGATCATGCATATCGACATAACCGCTTTGATATGCTTCTGAAATGAGCCTTGTTGTCTCCTGGCTTTCTTGTTCATCATATATATAGCGTTCCGGTTCTTTTTTCATTCTTCTGCCTCCCATCATTATAGAGGTAGGTTGGCTATAATGACGGGATTTTATGAAGGGAATTTTAACAAACTCCGGCCGCCACGCAAGCTTTCGCTTTTTCAAGCGCGTGCTCCACCTGTTTGAATCCGGTGCCTCCGGCGCTCATTCTTTTTTCAACTGCGTGGTAAGGGTCTAAGACAGTGTATATATCTTCTTCGAAGAGCGTGCTCGCCTGCTGAAATTCGGCAAATGGCATATCGCTTAAATAGATCCCTTTTTCGATACATGTGTACACAAGTTTCCCGACTACTTCATGCGCTTCTCTGAACGGCATTCCTTTTTTCGCTAAATAATCGGCCAGTTCCGTCGCATTTGAAAAGTCTTGTTTTGTCGCTTGCTTCATGACCTCTTTGTTTACAGTCATTGTTTGAATCATGCCTGTGAAGATTTGCAGGCTGCCCTCAACTGTTTTCACTGTGTCAAACATGCCTTCTTTATCTTCCTGAAGATCTTTGTTGTAAGCGAGCGGAAGACCTTTCATGATCGTAAACAGTCCCATCATATCGCCATAAACGCGTCCTGTTTTACCCCGGATCAGCTCTGCCATATCAGGGTTTTTCTTTTGCGGCATCATGCTGCTTCCCGTTGCATACGTATCGTCAAGCTCGATGAATTTAAACTCCTGAGAGCACCATAGAATGATTTCTTCAGAGAAACGGGATAGGTGCATCATCAGCATACTGCTGTTGCTTAAAAACTCCAAAATGAAATCTCTGTCGCTGACGCCGTCCAGGCTGTTTTCATAAATGGAATCAAAACCGAGCAGTTCTGCTGAATAATCACGGTCGATTGGGAAGGTTGTTCCCGCAAGTGCCCCGCAGCCTAGCGGAGATTTGTTAATCCGCTTCATTGAATCCTGAAAACGCTCCTTGTCGCGCTCCAGCATCCAGAAATACGCAAGCAAATGGTGAGCGAACGAAATCGGCTGGGCGCGCTGCAGATGAGTGTAGCCCGGCAGAATCGTTTCGACATTCGCTTCCGCCTTTTCGATCAGCGCGCTTTGGAATGCCTCAATCAGCTCGATGATGTGGCCGACATGATGTTTCAAGTATAAATGCATGTCAGTTGCCACCTGGTCATTCCGGCTTCTGCCGGTATGAAGCTTGCCGCCGAGAGGGCCAATTTCGTCAATAAGCATTTTCTCAATGTTCAAATGAATATCTTCATAATCAACTGAGAATTCCAATGCTCCCTCCTCTGCTTTTTGCAGAAGGGTATTCAGTCCCTCACGGATTTTCAGCTCTTCCTCTGCTGTCAGGATACCGCATTTTTTCAGCATGGCAGCATGTGCGAGAGACCCTGTAATGTCTTCAGTGACTAAATTTTGGTCAAATGATATAGACGCGCCGAACTCGTCGACCCATTTTTCCGGTGTTTTTTGAAATCGGCCTCCCCAAAGCTTCTTCATGCTTGAATCTGCTCCTTCTTTTTCACGATGCTGTTCACTTTTGTCGGAAGTCCCCAAAGCTCGATAAACCCGATTGCCGCATGGTGATCAAACGCATCGTCTTTTGTATATGTTGCAAGTTTTTCATCATATAGAGAGTATTCTGATTTACGACCTTCTACAATCGCATGGCCTTTAAACAGCTTCACGCGGACAATGCCTGTGACATGCTTTTGCGTTTCTTTTAAGAAAGCGTGCAGCGCGTCTTTTAACGGCGAGAACCACAAGCCGTTGTAAATGATTTCTGACATTTTTTGCTCGACGATCGGTTTAAAGTGGGCTACCTCTTTAACCAAGGTTAGATCTTCCAATTCTTTATGCGCTTTGATGAGTGTTATCGCACCAGGGCATTCGTATACTTCCCGCGATTTAATGCCGACAAGACGGTTTTCCACGTGGTCGATACGTCCGACACCGTGCGCGCCTGCCATTTCATTCAGCTTCAAAATCAGTTCAGAAAGCGAGTAGGATACGCCATCAATGGATACAGGCACACCTTGTTCAAATGCAATTTCAATCACTTCCGGCGTGTCCGGCGTTTTTTCCAGCGGAGCTGTTAAATCGTATGCACCTTCTGGCGGCGCCGCCCATGGATCTTCTAAAATGCCGCACTCATTTGCGCGTCCCCAGAGGTTTTGGTCGATAGAATACGGGCTGTCAAGATTGATCGGAATCGGAATGCCGCGGCTTGCCGCATATTCAATTTCTTCTTCACGTGACCACTGCCATTCCCGAACCGGCGCGATCACTTCGAGGTCAGGGTTTAATGATTTAATGGATACTTCGAAACGAACCTGGTCATTTCCTTTCCCTGTGCATCCGTGTGCAATCGCCTGTGCATCTTCTTTTTCCGCGATTTCAACCAGTTTTTTTGCAATCAGCGGCCGAGATAATGCCGAAACGAGCGGATATTTTCCTTCATACATCGTGTGGGCCTGCAGAGAGATAAGCGCATAGTCCTGTGCAAATTCTTCTTTTGCATCGATCACGTAGGAGTTTGTCGCGCCGACTTCCAGCGCTTTCTGCTGAACAAATGCCAAATCTTTGCCTTCACCGACGTCCAGGCAGCAGGCGATTACATTATATCCTTGCTCCTGAAGCCATTTTATTGCGACGGAAGTATCAAGACCTCCTGAGTATGCTAATACGACTTTTTTTTGTTCTGACATGATAATAATCCCCTCTCAACCGTTTTTCTTTTTTGTATAAAATTAAATTATATTTAATAAAAATACATTTTGTATGTATACACTTTAACTAGTACGTTTCGTTTTTTCAAGCCTTTTATAAAAAAAACTTCCCCTACTTTTAAGGT
>NZ_JAVAXX010000177.1:0-13722 GCF_042709275.1 Bacillus sp. LR_5
TTATTATATTTATTAGTGAGGAGTCATGTATGAATACTTCCAATAGAAGAATGGGATTGTTCTATGTTATAACAGGGGCGACATGTTGGGGAATTGGAGGCACAGTAGCCAAAAAACTTTTTCAAGAATATCAAATCGATGTCAATTGGCTTGTAACGACACGCTTGCTTACGGCTGGAATGTTACTTTTAATGCTGCAACTGTTCAGAAAGGACCGGTCTCAGGTTATTGAGGTTTGGAAAAACAAAGCGTCGGCTGGCCAGCTTCTAATTTTTGGCCTATTGGGAATGCTTGCTGTGCAGTACACATATATGGCATCCATTCAACATGGGAATGCTGCCGTTGCTACATTATTGCAATATTTATCCCCAGTAATCGTCATTATCTACACGCTTTTGCGAAAACAAACGGTTCTTACCAAACAAGATATCATTACTGTTGTACTTGCTTTAGTGGGTTGCTTTTTTTTGTTAACAAATGGTTCAATATCTCAACTTTCAGTGCCAGCAGCTGCAGTAGTATGGGGAGTTTTATCAGGATTCGCGGCAGCTTTTTATACTTTGTATGCCGTTGGTTTATTAAATAAATTTGATTCTCTTGTCGTTGTAGGTTGGGCTATGATTATTGGCGGTTTTGCATTGGGTTTTATCCATCCGCCATGGCAACTGGATTTTCAACGATTAACTGCTGAGGCGTATGCATATATTTTATTTGTGATATTATTTGGAACAATGATTGCGTTCTGGTTCTTCATAAAAAGCTTGGAAAGCCTTTCTCCCAAAGAAACAAGCCTATTAGGCAGCTTAGAACCTCTATCCGCTGTTGTAACAACTGTCGTTTGGTTAAAAGCGCCATTTGGTTCTTTTCAATGGATTGGTGCTATTTGTATTATAGGAATAACTTTAATATTGGCTTTACATAAAGAGCCTTCTGTGCAGAGTGAAAAGTCGATATTAAAGATTAGGAATCATGCAAATCGGGATATATAGGGGCTTTTTTTGCTTATATGACCGGTCCGGCAATGAAAAACACTGGTGGAGTTTGAGCCCTCTCGGCAATATCAAAAATACCAAGGGTTTTGACGCCCTTGGTATTTTTTCTTCAAGAACCTTCAATTTTTCTTCTCTGATCAAAAAACGTATTACTTTTTTGTAATTGGTATCCAAATTTCACTTTTAAAAGATGGTGATGTTACATCCTTATGCTCATTCCACAATATTTCTGGACCTTCTATTTGTTCGTAATTTGACGATGGAAACCATTCGGAATAAATACGTCCCCATACTTCTTGCAGTGTATCCGGAAATGGTCCGATTGATTCGAATACAGCCCACGTTGAGGCAGGAACTTCAAGCCGTGAGAAATTATCTGGACACTGTTTCGTTGTGGCTGCGCCAATATAGTGATCGAGCTCTCCGTTTTCCTCTGTCCGACCTTCAGAAAAATTCGTGGATGCACTAATGAGGCCTGATGGTGCTACATTAGAAAGCTCTTTTAGTTTATTTATTGCTTTTTCATCTAAACTTTCCCACATAGATGCAATTTCCGGATTAATTCCTTTGAAAATAATATGAACTCTTTTTTTAATGCCAACGATGCGAAATGCCTCTTTTTCTTCAATACGGTAGTTCATTTCATTTCCTCCTTTAATTGTTAGCTGGAAGGTCATTCGTGGATAAGCTTTAAGGGAATGGCCATTAAGTCTGGCTTTTGATGGGTTTATGCCATGTAAATTTTGGAATGCCCGTGCAAAAGAATCTGGTGAGTTATAACCGTACTTTATTGCAATATCAATCACTTTTACTTTGCTGTCTTTCAGTTCAAAAGCTGCAAGAGTAAGACGTCTGCGACGAATATATTCCGATAATGAAATACCTGCAAGGAAGGAAAACATCCTTTTAAAATGATATTCAGAGCAGAAAGCAAGCTTTGCTGCCCTCTTGAAAATCAATATCGTTAGTGAGGTTTTCTTCAATATACTTTAACGCCCTATTCATACTTTTAAGCAAATCCATTTATTTGACCTCCTTTAACCAAAGAATAACAGGAGTGAAATGTATTTATCCGACATTCTGTGCACAGTTTTGCAGGATGACTTATATGAAATAAAGTAAGTGATTCACTTGTATTTGTACAGGTTTTATTGAAGCATGCTGTTCATAAAAAGGCATCAATAAAGAAAGTTATAATTGTCTTATAAGCAGCACATTCATATAATTGAGTGAAAAAGGATGCGTATCATGCCTATCAATTCTTTTGAAAATTATCCGATGAGCTGGAAGCCATCGATTGATAAAGCTGAAAAGCCTATTTATAAAGCACTTGCAGGGCAATTGGAACAGGATATTTTAAACGGAGTTTTATTACCTGGAACAAAACTTCCTCCACAGCGAGAATTGGCCGATTATTTAGATTTAAATGTGAGTACGATTTCCAAAGCATTTAAAGTGTGTGAGTTAAAGGGGCTGCTGAGTGCGACTGTAGGGAGCGGCACATTTGTATCGTATGATGCGTTGTCGAATGCGTATTTACTTGAGGATACAAAGCCGACACATTTAATTGAAATGGGAGCAATACTTCCAGATCACGCTTCATATGAGCCCTTGTTACACCAACTGAAAAACATGATTCAGGAGGAGGATTATGAAAAATGGTTTAGCTACGGCCGGGCAGGCGAAAGCCTTTGGCAAAAAGATGCAGCTGTAAAGCTCATCCAAAGAGGCGGATTTGAAACATCCGTTGATCACATTTTATTTGCAAATGGAGGGCAAAATGCGATTGCTGCGACATTGGCGAGTCTTTGTAAGCCTGGAGATCGCATCGGTGTTGACCATCATACGTACCCTGGATTAAAAACTGTTGCATCATTGCTTAGTGTGCAAATCGTACCGATAAAATCAGAAAACGATGAAATGAGTCCGGAGTCACTTGAATATGCGTGTAAAAACGAAAATATTAAAGGTTTGTATTTAATCCCGGATTATCATAATCCGACGACTTCCTTTATGTCTGTTGAGAATCGAAGAATGGTTGCAGACATTGCAAAGAAATATAATCTATTTGTTATTGAGGATGCATCGTACCATCTTCTCAACAAAAATCCGCTTCCGGCACTCGCCTCATTCGCACCGCAACAGGTTATTCATATTGCAAGTTTATCAAAATCGTTAGCGCCAGGCCTGCGTTTGGCTTATGTAGCAGTGCCGAGACAATATAAGGAGCCAATATCGAAGGCGCTTTATAATTTAAATATAACCGTTTCCCCGCTATTAGCTGAACTTACTGCTCGCACGATTGTATCAAATCAATTTGAAGTCTTAATTGAGAGTCATCGTGAACAAACCATTCGCAGAAATCAACTCGTAAACCGATATGTTGCGGGATATACATGTTTAGGTGTTGAAACAGGCATTTTTCGTTGGTTGTTGTTACCGGGTAAAATGTCTGGTGCCGAATTTGAAGAATTGGCTGCTCGACATGGCGTGCAAGTGTATGCGGCTGAACGCTTTGTAGTGGGAAATAGTTGTCCTGAAAGGGCTGTAAGGGTTTCTGTCTGTGCACCAAAAACACTTGAAGAGCTTGAACAAGGATTAATGATCCTGAGACGTTTGCTAGACGATCTTACCTAATATTGTTTGCCATACAATTATGACATTGTATGGCTTTTTTGTGCGTGTTATGATGATCCACATCTAGAGGGAGGTTTATACAAAATTGGCTTTTAGAAAGGAAGGTCAGATGATGTTAGACAAGGACAGCGTAAAAGCAATAGATGTTCAAACTGCTTCATTACAAAGCTACATCAGTTCACCAGAAAAACAAAAATCGTTATACAAGCGTACACTATTCGTTGTGAGTATCTCACAAATTTTTGGCGGTGCGGGGCTGGCGGCAGGAGTGACTGTCGGTGCGCTTATTGCACAGCAAATGCTTGGCACTGATGCGTTTGCTGGTTTGCCTTCTGCTTTATTTACTTTAGGGTCAGCAGGATCTGCATTAATTGTTGGAAGACTTTCTCAACGTTATGGCCGTCGAACAGGTCTTTCAGCTGGCTTTATGATTGGCGGACTTGGAGCAATAGGCGTTATTATGGCAGCAATCATAAATAGTATTTTCTTGTTATTTATTTCGTTGCTTATTTACGGTGCAGGAACAGCCACAAATTTACAGGCGCGTTATGCTGGTACAGACTTAGCAAATCATAAGCAGCGAGCGACTGCTGTTAGTATAACCATGGTTTTTACTACATTTGGTGCAGTGGCAGGTCCAAGCTTAGTGAATGTGATGGGGGATTTCGCTCTTTCTATTGGTGTTCCATCACTTGCTGGCCCTTTCATTTTAGCCGCAGCAGCATATATTTTAGCAGGTGTGGTCCTTTTCATTATGCTTCGTCCAGATCCATTAGTTATAGCAAGAACAATAGAAGCGGCAAATGAAGAGCCTGGTGATAAAGGACATTTGGCGGCAACTGAGCATACAGAAAACAAAAAAGGGATAATCGTTGGGGCAACGGTTATGGTTCTTACCCAAATAGTAATGGTAGCTATTATGACAATGACACCGGTTCATATGAGACATCATGGGCATGACTTGGGGGCAGTAGGGCTTGTTATTGGTTTTCATATAGGTGCTATGTATCTCCCTTCACTGGTTACAGGTGTTCTTGTAGATAGGTTGGGACGTACCGCAATGGCTATTTCCTCTGGAACAACGTTGCTTTTGGCAGGTGTAATAGCAGCATTTGCTCCGGGAGATTCTATGGTTCTTCTCGTCATTGCTCTTTCTTTACTGGGATTAGGGTGGAATTTTGGTTTGATAAGCGGGACTGCCCTTATTGTAGATTCAACTGATACTGCCACACGAGCTAAAACGCAGGGGACAGTGGATGTTCTGATTGCGTTGTCAGGGGCTGCTGGCGGAGCATTATCTGGAATGATTGTGGCAGGTTCAAGTTACCTAGCATTATCATTTGCTGGAGGGATGTTGTCCTTATTACTCATTCCAGTGGTGGTATGGTTTAGGGGACGATAAAGGATAGGATTGTTTAATTTACATTAATTTGTTATATTGTTAGATAAAGTCTATTGCGTCGTCTAATAATCTAACTAACTATAGTTGCTCCATTAAATCTATTATAAAGATTTGACTAGGATTCCTTATAGCTGTGTCACTCACTGCATATTCTTTAATTGAATCACATAAAATGGTTATCGGATTTGAAAAAGGCAGGATTACTCGCTTTAGGTAAAGGAGTCATCACGTTGTTAAAAAGGTTTTCTCTTGTTTTTGTTACACTAATGATGTCTATTGTTGTTGTTTTAGCGGCAGCTAAAGAGTCGCCTGGAGATTATGTCATCTCATTTGATGAACCTCTTATCTTGATGATCTCAATTGGGATCGTTGTATTTTTATTTATCCCTCCATTAGTCATGTCCTTTTTTGGCAATTTGGTTGTAAGAATAATATCTGGTGTATACCAATGTTTTATCGTTTTCACATTTCTGGGGCTCATTCCAATTGGATTTCTTATTCCCAATGGCTTTTTGACAATTCTAGTTTCTATTGCAGGAACTTTAGTCAGTATAGCTAGTGTTGCCGTAACCTTATGCATTGGCAAGAATAAAAAAGATATATAATAATCGAATTGTTATTTTTCCAGATTGTCAGTGAAATAATTATACAAGAAGAGAAGGCTTGTGGGCCTTCTTTTTTTGTTGTTGCATCATCCCCACTTTAAGCTTAATCTATTGAATAATAAGAGAAGGAACCTATAGAAGAATAAAATAAATACCGAGATGTCAAAAATAAAACTGGACTTCATTATTGTCAATTCACATAAATGTAAAAAGCTTGGAAAGAGGGGAATTCCTTCATGACAAATAGCAGAACGAATCCGAAGGTTGATGAATTTTTAAGTAAAGCGAAAAAGTGGAAGGAAGAATTTGAGAAGTTGAGAACCATCATTCTTGACTGTGAGCTGACTGAAGATTTTAAGTGGATGCATCCTTGTTACACATACAATAATAAAAATGTCGTTTTAATACATGGGTTTAAAGAATATTGTGCGCTTCTGTTTCACAAAGGCGCCTTATTACAGGATACCGATGGAATTCTCATTCAACAAACGGAGAATGTACAGGCGGCGCGCCAGATTCGGTTTACAAATGTTCAGGAAATAAATGAGCTAGAAAACATTTTGAAAGCCTATATTCACGAAGCCATTGAAGTTGAAAAAGCCGGTTTGAAAGTGGATGTTAACAAAAATATTGAATTGAACATTCCTGAAGAACTTCAAAATAAATTCGATGAAATCCCTGCCTTGAAAACTGCTTTTGAAGCATTGACCCCGGGACGGCAAAGAGCATACACTCTTTATTTTTCTCAAGCCAAACAATCCAAAACCCGAGAATCGAGAGTCGAAAAATATGTGCAAAAAATTCTCGATGGAAAGGGATTAAAGGATTAGGCACGCTAAGGTTCAGGCTAAAGGAATAGCATCATAGCGTAATAAGATCATTTCTATAGAAGAAAAACAAGCATAGTAAGATGCTTGTTTTTTCTTAGGACAACATTCACTTACTGCTGAAATGCTTCTTTTGATTAACATTGTATGCCACTAGACAGCGTTATAAAATATTAATGCAACACCTAGAAATAGCTCAATGGTACGGCTCATCACATTTAGAATGCCTAGGAGAACTAATAGAACCGGAAGATTTTTCAGCAAGTTACTGCACTTCAAACTTTGTTTTTATATTAATATATCTTATTTCCTTATTAACCATTGTATTTAGTCAGGTACAGACAAACGAATACTGATTAATGAATCATCATGATATCAATGAGCCGCTTGATTTTTTCATTGTCACCTGTATCAACATACACTGTTTTTCTGTTTTTTATGATATTCTCAGTCACTTCCCTCATGACGCCTTTTTCTACATCATCAGCAGAATCCCATCGTAAAGGCACATTATATACATGAATCGTGCCATCCCCATTGCCATGATAAGTGACTGATCCATTCACTAAACGAGAACCTGCTAACTGGGTTACATCTTCTGGATAGCTGGCACTTGTATCATCATTAGGATTAATTGGCTCGCCAGCCGAAATATGTCGAACATTTAATTCATCTATCTCTTGATTAGGTCCAAGTTGAAGCCAAACTCTGGCATATTCGATTTTTTCCGAAGAGTATGCTGCCAATACATTGTCTTCTTTGCTTTTCTCTTCTGCTGAAGAGGTCTCATTTGCAGCTTTTGTTGCGGATTCTTCTGATTCTGTTATTGGCTCCGCTTCATCCTTGCGTATTTTGGTTCTCTCTTCAGGCTCAGTGTGTTTTTCGTCAGTTTGCACAGCAGAAGCTTGATTTGAAGGTTGATGTGCTTCTTCATCCTTACTGCCCGTACATCCAGCAAGCAAAATCATGAGCAGCAGGGCAGTAATACAAAAATATATTTTTCTGTGTTTCTTCATTCTTTCATTCATTCCTCCCTCTCCATTAACTCAGGTCAGCTTCATATATAAGTTTATGTATCTAAATATTACCATGGAATAGATAGGATGATATTGAAAACTGTTTAAGAAGAGGAAACGATCTTGAATAACATCGCGAAAACTTAAGAATTCTTAAGAAGTATTGCCCCTTTTTCTGTGTTTTCAAGCGGGAACATGATGAAGGATTTAGAACGTAAATATCCAGAGTTGAAAAAATTATTGGAGACTTACAATTATAAGTTTTTGGCGCTGGGGATGATTTGTCCAATAGCTCCAACAGATGTCGTTTGTTTTTTATCGGCAGCTGTAGGAATCAAGTATACCACTTACATTTTAACGGTTATCGTTACGAATATCCCTTTATTGATATTTTCGAGTTCATTGTGATCAATTTTAGTGAGTCATTAATGGGAACTGTATTGGTTGTCGCATCATTTGTTTTGGTTTCTATTGTATCCATTAAAATGTGGAACACCCTTAAGCATAAACGGAGCACATAGAAATGCCACGAGACTAACCATTTATAGCTTATAAGCACCTGTAGAGATTTAAGTTCTTTCGGTATCCAATAATACCAAGGGTATAACTGCCCTTGGTATTATGTTCTGCTGCACATATATAAACCCTCCATTTTCGTTTGTAGATCCTTTTAAATTTTTGTATTTTAGGTTGAATGATCACCAGAAGAAAAATGAACGCATGATCTGAAAAGCTGTTTTGTCGCAAAATAAATAAATCAACGATAACAATCTCGCTACTACGATAGATTTTGATTACTGTATATAATCGTTTTTTAGTAAATGCTCTTTCATTTTTTGAATTGCCTTCGCTTCGTCGACTCCATGAGCGTATATATGTATTTCGGTTCCTGGTTTAATTCCTAAATCCATAATGTCCATGATGGCTTTTGGCGTTTGTTTGAAGTTAACAGTTTTCCCTTGGTATTCAAGAAAAATATCTGATGTAAACCGATGAGCTATACTGACTAACAGGGTAGCTGGTCGCGCAAACCCTGTTTCCTTAATGATCGTAAATTGTCTTTTAATCATTCTTCACCTCATTACATTCTGCCTCTTGACGGATTTATAGTTGGGCTGCAGATCAAATTCGAATTTAGAGTACCTTTAGGATAAGCGGTCTAATTTCATCGAAATAACACTCTTTCTTTGTGTTTACAAAATAATTCTCAACTAACTAAAATGGACAATGACTTCATTCGGGAAAAAGCATGATTCACTATCAGCTTTTATTTATTATTGTAAATACAAACATGGTGTGTACAATGGTTACATTCAGGCGATTTGTTGATTATTCAACATTCCACTCTAAATTGTTGATTATCTTAAGAAAGTTTGGTGAAAAGCTATGTCCAAAGTGGATAGAAGAATAACCAAAAGCCAAGAGGCTATTAAAATAGCTCTGATTGAGCTGATGACTGAAAAAAGTTTTGATCATATTACGATTAAGGAAATTTCTGAAAGGGCAAATGTAAACCGGGGAACAATCTATCTTCATTACTTAGATAAATTTGATCTATTAGAAAAAATTATGGAAGAGCATATAAATAATATGGGGGATTTTTGTGAGTCGGCAGCTGAAATGGACTGGATTGAATCGACTGTACACTGCATGGAATACCTTGAGAGTAATTATTTATTCTTTTCGACGATGTTAGCCAGTGAAGGCGCTCGATATTTTCGCAGTCAGTTCCTTAAGTTTAATATCGAAGAGTTCAGGAAAGATGTAGATGTAACGAAAGGCAAGAATTACGGCCAAAGTGAAGATGTCATTGTTGAATTTATAGCAAATGCTTACGTAGGGGTAGTGGAGTGGTGGTTAAAAAACGAAATGCCTTATCCGCCTCGTGTCATGGCAGAAAAAGTGGGGGATTTACTAGAGCGGATTTTATAATGGAGGCAGGAAATGGGTGTTGACTTATTTGTCTAGGCGGGAGATTCAAGTCTCCTCGATCGCATACAAAATACCAAGGGTTGCTGGCCCTTGGTATTTTTATACCTTCATGCATTTTTGAAGTTTATGCTTAAAGGTCTGCCTTACTTTGCAAATCGCCGAGCTGCTGCAACGCACATGATAACGGCGATATTCACTGCTACGAGTGCCCAGCCCACTTTCTCGTGCAGAATCACTGAGGCAAGCAGCAGCCCAAAAAAAGGCTGGAGAAGCTGGAGCTGCCCAACCGCCGCAATTCCTCCTTGGGCAAGACCTCGATACCAGAACACAAAGCCGATCAGCATGCTGAATAAGGATACATATGCAAGACTGAGCAGTGCGGGAACGCCGATGTCCGACCATGAGTCCGGCGTAAAAAAGAACGACAATGGCAACATAAGAGGAAGCGACAGAACGAGTGCCCATGAGATCACCTGCCAATTCCCCAGACGACGTGAAAGCCTTGCCCCTTCTGCATAACCAAGACCGCATACGACAATAGAAGCCAGCATGTACGCGTCGCCAAGCGGGGATGAACCTCCCCCCTGAATGAGGGCGAAACCTGCTACTAACAAGCTGCCAACGGTTGAGAAAATCCAGAAGACGGGCCGAGGGCGTTCACCCCCGCGCAGTACGCCGAAGGCCGCCGTTGCGAGTGGAAGAAGTCCAATGAAGACAATGGCGTGTGCGGATGTGACATGCTGAAGCGCTAAAGCTGTCAGCAACGGGAAACCAATCACTACGCCAAACGCTACCACTAATAATGAAATGAGATCTCTTTTGGCAGGATGCTGCTGCCGGAAGATGAGAAGGAGACCTCCCGCCAGTACACCAGCTATCGCAGCACGGCAAACGGTGAGAAATAACGGATCGAAGTCTGACACAGCCAAACGGGTCGCAGGCAGCGAGCCGCTGAAAATGAGTACGCCTATAAAACCATTTATCCAGCCATTTGTTGTTTTGTTCATTATAATCACTCCACATATCTTTCTTGTTCATTGTCTGTATTTTCTTAACAAAACCAGCAGCTAAGGATTACAATGACTATAAACTGGAATTGGCCTTTTTTAAACGGCCAGTTTTCATAAAAAAATGCATACCAGTTAGGAGAACAACGTGCAAATGGATATCACGCCTTTTTTGAATAGAACTCTGGATATTCCGCTTTATCAGCAGCTTTATCGGTATTTTAAAGAAAATATGCATCGGGGCCGTATTCAAAAAGGAATGAAGCTTCCTTCAAAAAGACTCTTGGCGAATCAGCTTTCCATCAGCCAAACGACTGTAGAACGTGCCTATGAACAGCTCGCTGCTGAGGGCTATATTGTGAGCAAGCCAAGAAGCGGGTGGTTTGCTGATTATCATGATTCTGATTTTGCTTATGATAGAATGCCAAGCACAACACCCATTCAACAAGAAGCAGAAGAAAATAAACAATGGATTGATTTTCATTATGGGAATGTAGATTCTTCTTACTTCCCTTTTTCCGCATGGCGAAAAAGCATGGTCAATAGCTTAGACCAATATGGACACGAGCTTTATCGGCCGGGACATGTTTTAGGAGAGTTTGAGCTGAGAACACTCATTGCAGAGTACCTGTATCAATCTCGGGGTGTTCATTGCGGCCCTGAACAAGTGATTATAGGTGCCGGGAACCCTATTCTGCTGCAAATCTTGTGCCAAGTTTTTGAGCCGAATATTTCTATAGGGTATGAGGATCCTGGTTATCCAAGAGCACGCAAAATTTTTGAAGCCAACCGCATGAATATTGTTCCGATACCAGTCGATGAGGAAGGAATCTGTATACAGAAGGTCAAAGAACAGCAGCCAAACCTTGTATATGTCACACCTTCCCATCAATTTACGCTGGGAACCATAATGACAATAAACAGAAGAATTCAGCTGCTCAAATGGGCGGCCGAAAATCAATCCTTTATCATAGAGGATGATTATGACGGGGAATTTAGGTACACAGGACAGCCGGTTCCTTCTCTTCAAGGGCTTGATCAGCATAACCGTGTCATTTATATGGGCACTTTTTCTAAGTCTCTTTTGCCCTCGCTGCGTATCAGCTATATGATTCTTCCTTCACCTCTTTTAAAAAAGGGGCATGAAATCACGTCCTTATATAAGCAAACAGTGTCCTGCCACAGTCAGCTAACCCTAGCTGAATTTATAAAAAATGGAGAGTGGCAAAAACACATCAACAGAATGAGAAAACTTTACCGCAAAAAAAGAGCCATTGTATTAGAGGCAGTGCAAAGGGAATTAGGAGAGCATGTCAGAATCCGCGGAGAAAACTCTGGGCTTCGTATCTTACTTGACGTTTATTTGCCATTTGGTGAAAAAGAGTTAATTGAGAAGGCGAAAAAACATGGAGTAAAAATTTATCCTGTTTCTCTTTCTTATCAAAATCATCCTCCTGCAAAAACGGTCTCGCTCGGGTTTGCAGGGGTTTCTGAATCCGACATAAGAGAAGGTATAAAAAAACTGAAGGCTGCCTGGAAGATATGAGGGAGCTTTCAGTTTAGCAAAACGGCCAAGTGACGACTAAGTGTTGAGAGCTGTTCAATATTTTTTAAGTATATGATGAGTGCCAGCAGTCCAGTCCACGATATGTCTGTTTAGCGAAAAACAGAATTTTTTATTTGCTCCTCACAGTGCTAAAATAAACAAAATAGACAATTGAAAAAATAGAGGTGTAAGAATGAAGTTAGATGAGTTTACAATTGGCCAGGTCTTCAAAACGAAATCATTAAAAGTATCAAAAGATGATATTATGCGGTTTGCGGGTGAATTTGACCCTCAGTATATGCATGTAGATGAAGAAAAAGCGAGTAAAGGCAGATTTAATGGAATTATCGCTTCCGGCATACAAACACTGGCCATATCTTTTAAACTTTGGATTGAAGAAGGTTTCTATGGAGACGATATTATAGCCGGAACAGAGATGAATCATATGACATTCATAAAACCTGTATATCCGGATGATGAATTGTTTACAATTGTTGAGGTTCTTGATAAGCAGCCAAAGAGAAATGAATTGGGAATACTCACAGTATTGCTATCTACTTATAATCAAAAAGAAGTAAAAGTGTTTGAAGGTGAGTTATCTGTATTGATCAAACGATAACTCAGAAAGCCCGCTTTTCGCGGGCTCGATTGAAGCAGATGGGTGAAAGATGTTAGCGGGTTTCCTTTGAAAAATAAGAGGTTAAAACATCATAAACAATAGGCAAAGAAGTAAACCCCTCATTTTCTAGAAAATGACCCCCGTGCTGGACTTCGTATAACGCAGCGTCAATTTGTTGTGCCAGCTCCTTGCTCCATGAAAATGGAACAATTTGGTCGTTCTTAGAAGCAATGACAGCACGGTGCTTCGCGGACTCGATGATTTTTTGATGATCAAACGATCCCTGTGTAAATTCATCTAACATCTGTAAAGTGGGCAATGATTTGGCAAAGCCGGAAACAAGAATGATTCCGCCAAGCTGTTTTCGCAATTGAATATGTTCCAAAAATCTCAAAATGGCGGGGCACCCTAAGCTGTGAGCAACCAAATACGTATTTTCATGTAAAGTATGTTGATAAAAAGAGAGTGTCTCCAGCCAATTCTCAAGTCTTGGCTGGAGCGGATTAGGCATGTTTAAAATGTCTGCTTGGACCCCATCTGCGAGCAGACGTTTTTTCAGCCAAGGGAACCAATGATTTGTTGAGGAGGCTCTGTAGCCATGAATGATATAGACTTGTTTTGTCATTATTTCCTCCTAAAAAATATTTTCATTCAGTATAAAATTCCTCTCATTGGGAAACAAGTACGCACTTTTTTGTAAGTAGCTTTACATATGAGGCATTCCTTGTGCCATTCCCCACTTACACATTTCATCTATGAGGGGGTACAAAGATCGCCCTCTGTCAGATAACGAATACTCTACTTTCAGTGGGGTTTGAGAAACCTCAGACCGATGAATAAGGCCGTCAGTTTGCAATTCCTTAAGCTGTGCGCTTAACATTTTATGGGTGATGAAGGGCATAGCCCTTTTCAGCTCGCCGTATCTCATCGTTTTTTCACACCCTAACTCATAGAGTATTCTCATTTTCCATTTGCCCCCTATAAGAGATAAGGTGTATTCAAATGGGGCTTGTTTACTGCGGCACAAGCTATTCACTGTAATCAAACCTCCTTTTTTTAGTATCATAACAGAATAATTCAGGGTTTTCGGTGTTGAAGTTTGAGGGCGATTCACGATCTGAAGTGAAAGGGGCCGCTTG